>JANNOT010000025.1:0-16252 GCA_031399375.1 Paraoceanicella sp. | reverse complement strand
GGGAGGTGGACCAGCGCGGGCTCAGCCCCGACCGGATCGCCATCGAGCTGGTGGAGGCGGCACTGGTCGAGCGCGACATGGGCATTGCCGCCCGCAATCTCAGCCACCTGGTCGTCGAGATCGAGGCGAAACCCGTCGGCGACCAGGTGGCTGAGATTGCGGGCGGCAATGCCCATGTCGCGCTCGACCAGTGCCGCCTCCACCAGCTCGATGGCGATCCGGTCGGGGCTGAGCCCGCGCTGGTCCACCTCCCACCTCAGCCATTCCACCAGGCTCCGGTTGCGGATCTCGCGCGCCGAGAAGTTGATCGCAACCTCTGGCACGTCCAGCCCGCGGTCGAGCCAGGCGCGCAGGGCGTCGAGCGCAAGGCGGGTCACCCGGCGCCCCATCTCCTCCATCCGCCCCGCCTCCTCGGCGATGTCGAGGAAATGGGCCGGCGCGAGTTCGCCCCGGGTGGGATGGTTCCAGCGCACCAGTGTCTCGAACCCCGCGAGCGACCCGTCGGCGAGCCGGATCAGTGGCTGGAACCGCAGCAGGATCGCGCCGCTGTCGAGCGCGTCGATCAGCTCGTCGCGCAGCTCCGCCCGCGCCTGGCGCTCTGCCCGCATCTCGTCCGAGAACAGGTATTGCCGCCCCCGCCCTTCCTGCTTGGCCCGGTAGAGCGCCAGATCGGCATCCCCCAGCAGCCGTTCGGCCGACGTGCCATCGCCGTCGGAGATTGCCGTGCCGATCGACGCGCCGATCTCGCAGGTCCGCTCGCCGATGGCGATGGGCTGCGACACGCGGGCGATGATGCGTTCGCACATCGCGAGCAGGGCGGGGATGTTGCGCTGGCCGGGGGCGAGGATCACGAATTCGTCCCCGCCGACGCGGGCGACGAAATCGCCCTCACGCACTTCGGCGCGCAGGATCTGGGCGGCCACCTGCAGCACGAAATCCCCCGCGGCGTGGCCGTGGGTGTCGTTGACCGCCTTGAACTTGTCCAGGTCGATCCGGCAGACGGCAAAGCGCGGGCCGCCCCTGCGGGCGACGGCATGCATGTCCTCAAGCCGCTGGGCGAGAAAGCGGCGGTTGGGCAAGCCCGTCAGGGGGTCATGCTTGGCGCCGTGGTCGAGATCCTCGAGCGTGCGTGACAGCGCGGCCGAGCTTCGCGCCATCCGTGCGGCCTGCGGGCGCATCAGCGCCAGCCACAGCAGCAGGATCAGAAAGAGCGTGGCGCCAAACAGCCCGCCGCGCATCAGGTCGCGGGTGGCCCGCGCGGCGCGCGCGTCCGCCTCGGCCTGCCGGGACACCTGCTCCTGGAGCGGCAGCAGCTCCTGGGAGGCCTGGGCCACCGCAGCCTTGGCGGCCATGCCCCGGACGGAGAAATCCGCAGGATTGACCGCATCGCGCACCGCGGCACCAAAGAGCCGGGTCTTCACGTCCAGGCCATAGAAGCCGAAGAGCACCTGGTCCATCGCGTCGGACCGCAGGCCGGTCGCGAGGCCGAGCTCGCCCTCTCGCAGCTCCGCATGGCTCGCCTCCAGCGTGGCGAGCACGTCCGACAGCGCGAGGTGGAGCGACGCGCGCCCGGCGAGGTCGGGGGTCTGGGTCATCTCCTCCAGCAGCATCGCGACGCGCTGGGTCAGCACGGTCTGGCGCATGGACAGGTAGACGATGCGCAGCACCCGTTCCTCGTGCCAGCGCGTGGAATAGGTCACGATCTCGGCGACGAGGATCATCCCCGCGATGATGGCGAGCGACAGGGCAGAGCGGCTGTTGAGCCGGCGCCGGATTGCGGTCTCGCCCGCATCCGCGCGTGGCCTGCGCCACCAAGACCAGGAACGCCGAGGTCCCGCCACGCCCATCCACCCCCGCATTACCCTGTGGCAAGGATGGTACGGGCCCGATCTTCCCAAAGCCTTAAGGGCGTGGCGGGACGGGGGTCAGCGCTGCGAAATCGAACAATTCCGCGTCCGCAAGATGGCCGGGCCGCACGGTCGTCAGCGCGCGGAACATGATCTGGCGCCGACCGGGGCTTGCGCGCTCCCATCCGTCGAGCAGCGCCTTGATCTGGACCCGCTGCAACCCGTCCTGGCTGCCGCAGAGGTCGCAGGGAATGATCGGGTAGGCCATCGCCTGGGCGAAGCGGGCGCAGTCGGCTTCGCCCACGAACGCGAGCGGCCGCAGGACCAGGAGATCGCCCTCCTCGTTCAGAAGCTTCGGCGCCATCGCCGCCAGGCGCCCACCGTGGAAGAGGTTGAGAAAGAACGTCTCCAGGATGTCGTCGCGGTGATGGCCGAGCACGATGGCGGCGCATCCCTCCTCGCGCGCGATGCGGTAGAGATGGCCCCGGCGCAGGCGCGAGCAGAGCGCGCAATAGGTCTTGCCGGCGGGGATCCGGTCGACCACGACCGCATAGGTGTCGCGGTACTCGATCCGGTGCGGCACATCCATGCGGGTGAGAAAGTCGGGCAGGACGGTCGCGGGAAAGCCGGGCTGGCCCTGGTCGAGGTTGCAGGCGAGCAGATCGACGGGCAGAAGCCCGCGCCACCGCAGTTCCGTCAACGCGGCGAGCAGGGTGTAGCTGTCCTTGCCCCCCGACAGGCAGACGAGCCAGCGATCCCCCGGCCGCACCATGGCGTAGGTGTCGAGCGCCGAGCGCACCTCGCGCACGATCCGCTTGCGCAGCTTGCGAAACTCGGTCGTGTCAGGCGCGCCGCGGAGCAGGGGCGGAAGATCGGTGTCATCGAGCATGGGCCGAGGGATACCGCGTGCCGCTGGACCGGGCAAGCGCCGCCCGGGCGAATCGCGCCCGTGCCCATGCGGCGGGCGTCTGCATCCGGTTTGGGTAGGAATCGCGTTAAGGTTTGGTAAACTGCTCAAAAGTTCCGCAGACAGTCAGAAATTTTCGTTCCCGTCGCGGCCGCGTCACAAAAGCGTTTGACGCGCCCGCCGCGTGAAACCCACGTAAGGAAATAGTCGAAGTTTCAACAAAAGAGCGCCCCCATGAAGCTGAGCCGCCGTCACCTCCTCAAGACCTCCGCCGCGCTTGCGGCAGGCACCGTGGCCCTGCCCTACGCGGCCATGGCCCAGGACGACACGATCCTGGTCGGGGGTCTGCACGACCTGTCCGGCCCGATCGATTTCGCCGGGATCCCGATGACCCAAATCCTCAATCTCGCGGTCGAGGAGATCAATGCGGCGGGCGGCCTGCTGGGCAAGCAGCTCCAGGCGGTGACCTATGACCCGCAGTCCAACATGTCGCTCTATTCGCAATACGCCACCCAGCTTGCGCTCAAGGACAAGGTGGCGGTCGTCCACGGCGGGATCACCTCGGCGAGCCGCGAGACGATCCGCCCGATCTTCCACCGGTTCCAGACGCTCTATTTCTACAACACGCTCTACGAAGGCGGCGTCTGCGACCGCAACGAGATCAGCCTCGGCACCACCCCGGCCCAGACGGTTGAGCGCCTCGTCCCCTATGTCATGAACCTGTGGGGCAAGAAGGTCTACACGATCGCGGCCGACTACAATTACGGCCAGATCACCGCCGCCTGGGTGAAGCGCTATGTCGAGCAGAACGGGGGCGAGGTCGTGGCGACCGAGTTCTTCCCGCTCGACGTCACCCAGTTCGGCTCGACCATCTCGAAGATCCAGGGGGCGGCCCCCGACATCGTGATGAGCGTCCTCGTCGGAACCGGGCACCTGGGTTTCTACCGCCAGTGGGTGGGCGCCGGGATGAAGGACAAGATCCCGATGGCCTCGACCACCTTCGGCGCCTCGGGCACCGAGCCCATCATCATGACGCCGGAGGAAGGCAACGGCATCCCCACCTGCTTCGGCTACTACGACACGATCGACTCACCCGCGAACAAGGAGTTCCTGGCGAAGGTCAAGGCGCGCTACCCCGAGAACACCCCGCTCCTGTCCGAGCTTTCCGCCTGCACTTGGGAGGGGATGATGATCAGGGCCGATGCGGTCAAGGCTGCCGGGACCATCGAGCGGATGCCGGTGATCGAGGCGCTCGAATCGGGCAAGTCCTACGACATGCCGGGCGGAAAGGTCACGATCGACCCCATCACCCACCACGCGATCCGCGACGTCTACATCGCGGAACTCAGCGACCGGGTCTGGCAGATCAAGGGCAAGTTCGACCAGGTCCCTCCGGCCGACACGCAGCTCGTCTGCAACCTCAAGGAGACGCCCGACGCAAATGTGCATCACGAGATCAGCCTGAACTGACGGCGCCGCGCCCCGAGACCTGCCCCGGACCCAGGTCCGGGGCAGCCACCTTGCTGTCTGGAGGAAAGCGGAATGGACTATGCGCTGATCGTCGTGATGGAGATCCTGCGGGCCGTCTCGCTGCTCGTGCTCCTCGCGGGCGGACTCGCAATCATCTTCGGGATGATGCGGGTCATCAACATCGCCCATGGCGAATTCCTGATGCTGGGCGGCTACACGGTGATCATGTCGGTCAAGGCGGGGGTGAACCTCTGGATCGCGATCCTGATCCTGGCCCCCATCGTCGTCGGGATCTTCGGCATTATCGTCGAACGGCTGGTGATCCGCTTTCTCTACGGTCGCATGATCGACACGCTGCTCGCCACCTGGGGCCTGAGCCTCCTGATGATCGGGGGGGTCACGCTGATCTTCGGCAACACGTCCGAGGGGGTATCCACCCCGCTTGGCAGCATCACCATCGGCGCCTACCAGGTTGCCGTCTACAACGTGGTGCTGATCGCCTTTGCCGTCCTGTTCCTGGTCGCGGCCTGGGCGGTCCTGAAATACACCAAGGCCGGGCTGATTGCGCGCGCCACGATGCAGAACCCCGGGATGGCCGAGACGCTCGGGGTCAACTCCACCCTCGTCTATATGGCGACCTTCGGCATCGGCTCGGCGCTCACGGGGCTCGCGGGCGGGTTGCTCGCGCCGGTGACCGGCGTCGTGCCGTCGATGGGGGTGAATTTCATCGGCCAGTCCTTCATCACCGTCATCACCGGCGGGGCCTCGATCATCGCGGGCACGCTCTCGGCCTCGGCCACGCTGGGGTCGGTCAGCCAGCTTGTCACCTTCGGTGCGGGCCCCGTCTATGGCGACGCCGCTCTCCTGCTCGCCGCCCTCATCCTCCTGCGGATCCTGCCGCAGGGGATCACGGGCCGCATCTTCACCCGCAGCCTCTGAAGGGAGACGCCCCGTGGAAAAACCCGTCCTGCGCGATCCCGGTTTCTACGTGATGGTCGCGACCGGCTTTGCCGTGCTCTTCGGCGCGCCGATGGTCTTCGATTTCTTCGAGATCATGCAGATGACCCAGTATGTCGTCCTCTCGGTCTTCGCCCTGTCGCTTGCCTATATCTGGGGCTTCGGGGGAATCCTCAGCTTCGGCCAGTCGGCATTCTTCGGGCTCGGGGCCTACACCTTCGCGGTCAGTGCGATCAACATGGGGGACACGACGATCCCGCTGGCCCTCGCCTTCATCATCCCCGCACTCTTTGGCGTGGCGCTGGGATACTTCATGTTCTACGGGCGGATCTCGGACGTGTACCTCGGCGTTGTCACGCTGGTTGTCACGCTGATCCTCTGGAAGCTGATCAACCACACCGCGGGGCCGGAATACGCCATCGGCAAGTCGCGGTTGGGCGGGTTCAACGGCATCCCTTCGATCCCCATCGTGAACAGTCCGGGGGATGCCAGTGCCGATCTCGACCCCGTACAGCTTTTCCAGTTCTTCATGGTCGTGCTGATCGTGGTCTATGTGGGTCTGCGCTTTCTGATCGGGTCGGATTTCGGCCGGGTATCGGTGTCGATCCGAGAGAACGAGACGCGCACCTCGCTGCTCGGGTATGACGTCCGGCGGCACAAGGTGATCGTGTTCGCCATCGGCTCGGGCATTGCGGGGTTCTCGGGTGCGATGTGGGCGACCTACCAGACCTTCATCGACCCCAATGCCTTCAGCCTCGAGATGTCGGCCAAGGCGTTGATCTGGGTGATGGCGGGGGGCGTCGGCACGCTGGTCGGTCCCATCGTCGGCGTGATCGGCCTGCAATATCTGTCGCTGAAGCTGGGCGAGATGGAGCTTCTCAACAACTTCGTCATCCTGGGGTTCATCCTGATCGTCCTCGTGCTCGCCCTGCCCAAGGGGGTCGTCCCGTCGATCCGGATGTGGGCGCTGCAGGGGTGGGAGCTTGCCCGCCAGCGCCGCAGCGGGGCGCCCCAGGGAAAGCCGGTGGCCTCCGATGTCTGACGGCGATTACAAGATCATCCGCACCCAGGCGCTGACCATGCGCTTCGGCGGGGTCACGGCGGTCAACGCGGTGGACTTCGCCCTGAACGACGGCGAGCTGCGCTGCCTGCTCGGTCCCAACGGGGCGGGAAAGAGCACGTTCTTCAAATGCCTGACAGGCCAGCTCACCCCCACCTCCGGCCTCGTGGAGTTCAAGGGTCGCGACATCACTGGCTGGCAGACCCACGAGATCGTCAATCTCGGGATCGGCATCAAGACGCAGGTGCCGAACCTCTTCAACGGCCTCAGCGCCTACGAGAACGTCCGCCTGTCGGCCCGGCGCAAGCATCAGCCGACTCTGGCGCGCGAGATGTCGGAAAAGATGCTGGAGCGGTGCGGGGTCGAGGACCTTGCGCGGCGCGAGGTGGGCCTGCTCTCCCACGGCCAGCGGCAGCTCGTGGAGCTTGCCATGGTGCTGGCGGGCGAGCCGAGCCTGCTCCTGCTCGACGAACCCGCGGCGGGCATGACGGGCGAGGAACGCGACCGGCTGGCGGGCCTCGTGACCGAGATCGCCAAGTCCGCGTCCGTGATCGTGGTCGAGCACGACATGCAGTTCATCCGCCAGATCGCGAAATTCGTGACCGTGTTCCACCGCGGCGCGATCTTTGCCGAGGCGCCAGTCGCCGAGATCATGGCGGACCGGCGGGTGCAGGAAATCTATCTGGGGAAACAGGCCGATGTCGCTGCTTGAGGTCCGGGGGCTGAAGGCGTCTTACGGGGTCGTGCCCGCGCTGCACCGGGTTGATTTCCATGCGGACCAGGGCGAGGTGGTCGGGATCCTCGGGCATAACGGCATGGGCAAGACCACGCTGCTGCGCGCCATCATGGGGTTCGTGAAGGTGACGGGGGGCGAGATCACCTTCGACGGCACGCCGCTGAAGGGCAAGGCGGTGCATGCCCGCTCGCGTCTCGGCATGGGGCTGGTGCCGCAAGGGCGAGAGATCTTCCCCAACCTTTCGGTCGAGGATAACCTTCTGGTGGGGATCGCCGCCGCCGGCGGCGACCCCGCGACGATGCGCGAAATCCTGATGCTCTTCCCCCGTCTCGAGCGCCTGCTCGACCGGCGCGGCGGGGCGCTGTCGGGGGGCGAGCAGCAGCTTCTCGCGCTCGCCCGCTGCCTCTGCCGCCACCCCAAGCTGATGCTGCTCGACGAGCCGACCGAGGGCATCCAGCCCTCGATCATCGACGAGATCGTGGAGACGCTGCAGAAGCTGACCGCGCGGGGCGACATCACCATCGTGCTGGTCGAGCAGAACCTCGACTTCATCACCAGCCTCGCGAGCCGGGTCTATGCCATCTCGAACGGGATCCTCGACGCCGAGATCCCGCGCCATCGCCTGACCGACCCGCGGGCCGTCAGCGAATACATGGGGTTCGCAGCCGCCTGACCCCCAGAAACTCCAGGGAGACACCATCATGGCCGTCCAAGCGCCAACGCCCGCGCAGGTCAAATCCGTCGCCGAAAGCCTCGGCCTCAATCTGTCGGACGACGATGTCGCGTCGTTCAAGGGAATGATGCAGGGCTATGTCGATGCCTACAACATCGTCGACAAGATGGCGGACCCGCTGCCGGTGGTGCAATACCCCCGTACGCCGGGCTACCGGCCGGTCGGGGACGAAAACCCCTATAACGCCTGGTACTACAAGACCGAGATCAAGGGTGCCACCCGCGGCAAGCTGAAGGGCAAGACCTTCGCGGCCAAGGACAACGTGATGGTCGCGGGCGTGCCGATGATGAACGGCTCGGCGACGCTCGAAGGATACGTGCCCGAGATCGACGCCACGATCGTCACCCGTCTGCTCGATGCCGGGGCCACCTGCATGGGCAAGGCGCATTGCGAATGCTTCTGCCTGTCCGGCGGCAGCCACACCAACGCGACCGGCCATGTCCACAACCCGCGCCGCCACGGCTATTCCGCCGGGGGATCGTCCTCGGGCTCCGGCGCGCTGGTCGCGGCGGGCGAGGTGGACATGGCCATCGGCGGGGACCAGGGCGGCTCGATCCGCATGCCCGCCGCCTATTGCGGCGTGGTGGGGATGAAGGGGACCCATGGCCTTGTCCCCTATACCGGGGTGATGCCGATCGAGATCTATATCGACCATACCGGCCCCATCACCCGGACGGTCGCGGACAGCGCGCTGTTCCTGGAGGTCATGGCGGGTCCGGACGGCTATGACAGCCGCCAGATCAACTGCAAGACCGCCCCCTACACGAAGGCGCTGGACAAGGGCGTGAAGGGGATGAAGTTCGCGCTGGTGACCGAGGGGTTCGGGCGCCCCGAAAGCGAGGCGGGCGTGGACAAGAAGGTCCGCGATGCCGCCAAGCGGCTGCAGAAGCTGGGGGCGACGGTCGACGAGGTGTCGATCCCCATGCACGCGCTCGGCGGGGCCATCTGGGCGCCGATCGGGCTCGAGGGGCTGACCCAGACCATGATGCTCGGCGATGGCTACGGCGTCAGCCGCCAGGACCTCTATGTCACGTCGCTGATGGATTACCACCGCGGCTGGCGCCAGCGGGCGGACGAGCTGTCCGAGACCATGAAGCTCACCATGATGTTCGGGGCCTATGCCGATGCCTATTACGGCAAGCGCTTCTATGGCAAGGCGGTCAATCTCAGCTACAAGCTGCGCGCGGCCTATGACGCGGTTCTGGCCGATTACGACGCGCTTCTGATGCCGACCCTGCCGATGACCGCGACCAAGATGCCCGGGCCGGATGCGAGCCGCGAGGAATACATCCAGCGTGCGTTCGAGATGATCGGGAACACCTCACCCTTCGACATCTCCCACCACCCGGCGATCTCGATCCCCTGCGGGCTGTCCAACGACATGCCGGTCGGGCTGATGATGGTCGGCAAGTTCTGGGACGAAAGCACGCTCTACCAGGCCGCGCACGGGTTCGAACAGTCCGGCGACTGGATGGGGTTCTGAGCCATGTCCATGCCCGTCACGCCAAAGGCCAATGAGATCGCCGAGATCGGGGCCATGCTGGGCGCCGAGTACACCGACGCCGACATCGCGTTCCTGATGACCGCGATGGGACCGTTCGTCGCCGCAGCGAACGCGGCGATGCAGTTGCCCGACAACCTGCCGGAGGTGAAGTATCCCCGGACCCCGGGCTACCAGCCCCAAGGCAACGAGAACGCGCTGAACGCCTGGTACTACAAGTCCGAGGTCAAGGGCGCCGCCCGTGGCCCGTTGAAGGGCAAGACGGTGGCGCTGAAGGACAACGTCCTGCTGGCCGGGGTCCCGATGATGAACGGCGCCTCCATGCTCCAGCAATACGTGCCGGAGGTGGACGCGACCGTCGTCACCCGCCTGCTCGATGCCGGGGCCACGATCCTGGGCAAGGCGCATTGCGAATACTTCTGCCTGTCGGGGTCGAGCTTCACCAGCGCCCTCGGTCCGGTCCAGAACCCGGTCAAGCCCGGATACTCGGCCGGGGGATCGTCCTCGGGCTCCGCCGCGCTGGTCGCGGCGGGCGAGGTGGACATGGCCATCGGCGGCGACCAGGGCGGGTCGATCCGCATGCCCGCGTCGTTCTGCGGCATCGTGGGGTTAAAGCCGACCCATAGCCTCGTCCCCTATTCGGGCATCTGCTCGATGGAGGTGACCATCGACCACACCGGCCCGATGACCCGGACCGTGGCCGATACCGCCCTGATGCTGGAGGCGATCGCGGGCCCCGACGGCTGGGACAACCGCCAGCAGGCAGTGGTGACGCACAAATACACCGCCGCCCTCGACCGCGGGGTGAAGGGGATGCGGATCGGCATCCTGACCCAGGGCTTCGGGCGCCCGGAAAGCGACCCGGAGGTGGATAGGGCCGTGCGCGCGGCGGCCAAGGCGCTTGCGGGCCTGGGGGCGGAGGTGGCCGAGATCTCGGTCCCCGCGCATGGGGAGATCGGGTCGATCTTCATGCCCATGATCGCCGAGGGGATGGTCCGCCAGTTCACCTTCGGCGGGGGGCTCGCGTCGGGTGCGGCCGGGTTCTACCCGCGGAGCCTGCTGGACAAGACGCTGTCCACCAGCCTGCGGGCGAACGAATACCCCGACACGGTCAGGACCATGGCGACCTTCGGCACCTGGGTGATGAAGAAGTTCGGCGGGCGGATCTATGCCAAGGGTCAGAACCTGCGCCCGTTCTTTCGCGCCAAGTATGCAGCGGCGTTCGAGGGCGTGGACCTTCTGCTCATGCCCACCACGCCCATGACGGCGATGAAACTGCCCGACCCCGACACCAGCCGCGAGGACTGCCTGGAACAGGCCTGGCGAATGCTCGGCAACACCTCGCCCTACGACTATACCGGGCACCCGGCCATCAGCATCCCCTGCGGCATCACGAAGGCCGGTCTGCCCGTCGGGCTGCAGCTTGTCGGCAAGCATTTTGACGAGCCGACGGTGATCGCCGCCGCGGCCGCGTTCGAGGCTGCCGCCTGAGCAAACACCAGGTGAAGCGCCGGTCGCGATCATCTAGTCTGTCCCGGAACGACGCAGGCGGAGGTCCGAGGTGGAACAGAAAGACATTGCCAAGATCAAGATCGGCAGCAAGTGCTTTACCAAGGAATGGTGGGAGAAGCACCGCTCCATCGAGGCATCGGGGTCTGGCGTCGGAAAGGCGCTTGTATCCTGGCAGCGTTACTGCCCCAACGACCCCGAACGGATCAGTGGCGCGACCGATGTCGAGGTGGCGCGGGCCACCGTCGATACGCTGCGGGCCGCGCTGCTGAAGGCAAAGAAGAAATGCGGGCCGCTGTCGAAGGACACTGCAAAGGCCTGCGATGCCTACATCGCCGAGATCGACGCCTATGCCAAGAAGATCGGCGCCCATGACGACGACGCGGTCGACGATGCAAAGCTCTGGGCCGAGATTGCGACCGAGATCGGCGACGTGATGGCCGCCGCCGCCCTGCTGGGGCGCAAGGCGGAGCGCGCGATCGACGAGCTGAAGGCGCTCGAGACACGGGCCGTGAGCCTGTCCGACAGCGTGGCCAAGACGATGTCGGGCAAGGGCAGCGTCGATCTCGACGACCTGACCGGTACGCTCGATAAGCTCGACCGCGACCGCAAGGAGATCGAGCGCTTCCTGGAGAAGGAGATGCAGCCCGCGCTCGCCGGCGACAAGGGCATCTCCAACAAGGCCAAGAAGCTGAAGACCACCGACCACCGGCGGTCGCTGATGGAGTTCTACAAGGATTTTGGCGCCCTCAAGCGGCACGAGGAGGCATTGCGCGACGCGAGCAACCGGGTCGCCATCCGGCTCGACACCGCCCGCGACGACCTCAATGGCGGGATGAAGGACGAGGCGACGATGCTCAAGCGCTTCGAGTTTCTCGCCGGCATCATCTGGGAGAACCAGGGCAGTTCGATACAGGACCTGCCGGAGATCTTCACGAAACTCGTCGATCGCGCGCTCTCGATCCAGAAACTCGAGGGTTCGACCCCCACCGAAGCCGAGAAGCGCAAGCTTCAGGGCGACATCAGCGACCTCGTGAGCGATTTCGAGGTGGACAGCACGACGCTCAAGACCATTGCCAACGGTGCGCAGCGGTTGATGACCCAGTTCAAGCGCTTCGCCGCGCACCCCAAGATCAAGCCGCGGTACGAGGGCCTGCCCAAGCAGCTTCGTGACGGGCTGCTCGCGCAGAAGTTCGCCAAGGAACAGGTCGAGGACGCTGAACGGATCGCCGCCGCCCTTTTCCGGGGCTGAGCGGGGGGCGGCGCCCCCCACCCGCGTCAGGCGGCGACGGCGCGGCCCGCGCCCGCGGCGATCCCCGCCACGACCTGGTCGGTCGATTGCACATCGGCAAAGATCGCGGCCATGTTCGACAGGGTCGCGTTATGCTCCCAATCCGTATGGGTCGCGTTGCCGTCGGTCACGAACACCACCTTGTAGTTGCGCTGGTTCGCGTCCCGCGCCGTCGATTCGCAGCAGCAATTGGTCAGCGTCCCGGTGATGATCAGCGTGTCGATCCCGCGCGCGCGCAGCATGTCGTCGAGATCGCAGGTGCCCGGCACGAAGCCCGAGAAGCGCGTCTTGTTCACCACCGGGTCCGCGGGCTGGACATCGAGCCCGGGCCAGAGCTCGAAATCCGGGTGGCCGGGGGTGAACACCTCGCGCAGTTCGCGCGACCGCTCGGGCGACAGCATGTCGCCGTACCAGGCCGACCAGTTCAGCGGCTCGTCCGCGTCCGACGTATAGCGCAGGTAGACGGTCAGCCCGCCCGCCGCGCGCAGCGCCCGGGTGATGCGGTTCACGTTCGGCACGATCGCGCGGGCGACAGGCACCTCGACCGCCGCCCCCTCGCGCATGAACCCGTTCTGCAGATCCACGACGATGTGCGCGGTCCGCGCGGGGTCGAGCCGGTCGAAGAGCACGGGCTTGTCGCCCCTGAGCGCCCTGGAGCGTGCGAGGATGAAATCGGGGATTTCGATCTTGTGCAGCGGCTGGTCCATCGATGGCTCCTGTCAGGCTTTGAACGGGGTCAGGTCGGGGCGGCGGGTGTGCCAGTCGGTGATGCTCTGGAACGCGTGTCCCGCCCGCATGAGCGCGGCCTCGCTGAGCGCCGGTCCCATGAGCTGGAACCCGATCGGCCCGCCCCGCCCATCGAACCCTGCGGGCATGGTCAGGCTGGGCAGGCCGGACAGGTTGGCGGGGATCGAAAAACGAAAGAGGTCCTGGATCGATGTCTCGATGATCGAGCGGAACTCGGTTGGCGTGGGGGTGCGGAAGCCCACGACGGGCAGGAACAGCGCATCGACCGGCGCCATGGCGGCCACAAGCGCGCCATTGTAGACCAGTCGCGCCTGCATCGCGGTGCCAAGCTGCATGGTCGTGGTGGCATGCCCGCCGTCGATGAAGCTCGACAGCAGCGGCCCGTATTCGTCCTTGCGCGACGGATAGGTCTCGGCATGGGCGAGCGCGCATTCCACGGCGCAGATCGCGTTCCAGTGCACGTTGAGCGGCCCGACATCCGGCAGCGTCACCGGCACCAGTACGGCGCCCAGATCGACGAGCGCGGCCAGCACCTCCTCCATGGCCGCGGCGACCTCGGGGTTCACGTCGCTCAGCGCCGCGTCGCGGTCGATGCCGATGCGCATGCCCCGGATGCCGCCCGCGCAGGCGGCGACGTAATCGGGCACGGGGGCCTGGAGCGTCGTTGGGTCGCGCGGATCGACGCCTGCGAGCGTGCCCATCATGATCGCGCAGTCCATCGCGGTCCGGGCCATCGGCCCCACATGGTCGAGGCTGTCGGCGAGCGCGAAGACCCCCGCCCGGCTGACGCGACCCCAGGTGGGCTTAAGCCCGGTGATCCCGCACGCGGCGGACGGGAAGCGGATCGACCCCCCGGTGTCCGAGCCGAGCGTGCCGTAGGCGAGCCCCGCTGCCGCGGCAGCGCCCGAGCCGGAGGAGGAGGCGCCGCTCCACACCCCCGGGCTGAAGGGGTTCAGCGGCACCTGCACCGAGGGGTGGTGGTCGGCAAACGCCCCTTCGGTCATTGTGAGCTTGCCAAGGATCACTGCCCCCGCCTGTTTCAGCCGCGTGACCAGCGTGCAGTCGGCATCGGCCATGTAGTCAGCATAAATCGACATGCCCGCCGATGTCGGCGCGTCGGTGGTCCGGCAGAGGTCCTTGACCGCGATCGGCACGCCGTGGAGCGGTCCGCGGTCAAGCCCGCGCGCCCGCTCGCCCTCGGCCCTCTCGGCCGCCGCCATGGCGGATGCGGCCATCACGGTCGTGTAGGCGCCGATCCTGCCATCCACCGCGGCGATGCGGGCCAGCATCGCTTCGGTCGCGGCCACCGGGCCGATATCGCCCCGGGCGATCAGCGCCGATACGGCCGTCAGGCTCAGGTCCGGCAGGCTTTCACCCGCTGCTTTGCTCAAATCTTGGGCAATTGTCATCGCGCATTCTCCCCATCCGCCGCATTAATGATCCATTTCAATTGTTGAATAAAAAAATATTGCAGAGCAAGGGGAAAGTTGAAACCCTTTCCTCGCCTGGCGGCCAGTGCTGGCCGGTGTCACGGTGGGTGTGCATGGCGCGACGTCGACCTCCTCGGCCCGACGACCAGGCGCCGCCCCCGGGCGGGGCGCGGGCGCCGGGGCATCAGGTCCGCATCGGTGTCCTGCTGCCGCGGACGGGCCCCACCGGGCTCTGGGCCCTGGGATGCGAGGCGGCGGCGCTGGTGGCTGCGGCGGAGCTCAATGCTGCGGGCGGCGTCGACGGGGCAGAAGTCGAACTTGTTTTTGCCGATCCCGGGCCGACCTGCGCCACCACGGTCGGGGCCGCGGGCTGGCTGCGCGATGACCAGGGGGTGGCTGCCGTCGTGGGCATGCAGGCGAGCGACCGGCGCGGGGCCACGCGGCGCAGGCTGGGCGGGGCCATCCCCTACATCTACACCCCGCAATACGAGGGCGGGCTCTGCGGCCCCGCGACCATCCCGATCGGGATCACCGATGGCGAGGTGCTGGGCCCGGGCATCGAATGGTTCGCCGAACATCGCCGGGCGCGGCGGTTCTTCTTTGTGGGCAACGACTATGTCTGGCCCCGCGTCACCCACGGCACGACGAACGAGGCGCTCCATGCCGCGCGCGCGCTCTCGGTGGGCGAGGCGATGATCCCGTTCGGCACCGCGGACTACACCAGCGTGCTCGACCGCATCCGTCGCGCGCGCCCCGATGTGGTGATCGGGGCGCTTCTGGGCGAGGAGACCGTGCGTTTCAACCGCGCCTTTGCTGAGGCGGGGCTCGACCGCAGCATCCTGCGCTTCCTGCTGGCCATCGACGAAACGCTGCTCTGGGCCATCGGCGCCGATGCGGCCGTGGGGCTCTACACCGCCCAGACCTATTTCGACGCCCATGTCGCGGAAGTGCGCGAACCCATGCTGGCCCATTACGATCTGGGCTTTCGCGGCAGCCGTCCGCCAGTCAACGTCATCTCGCTCGGCTGCTATGACGGTGTCCACGTCGCCGCGGCGCTCGCGCGCGGGCGCGGCGATGACCGGCACGCGCCCGCGATCCCCGACGGTTTTGACCGCACGCGGGCGTTGCACATGATCGGTCAGCCCATGCCCCGCGGACGACCGCCGATCCACCTGGGCGAGGCCGACGGCACCGCGTTCCACGTCCACGCCACGGTCTAGCGGGGCAAAGGGGCTTGATCGGTGCGGGGCGGTACTGTACGCGGACGGGGAATACAAGAAAATGAAACAGTCGCCGTGGCGAACAAGCGTGTGTGGAGGACCCATGGCTACCCCCAAGCTGACCGACCAGCTGGCCTATCTGATCGCCAGCGTGAATCGCAGGCTGGAGGAGGATCTGGCCGAACGCCTGCGCCCCGGCGGCATTCCCATCGAGCAGTTCCGCATCCTCGAGGCGCTCGAGCAGCATCAATCGCTGGCGATGGGCGATCTGGCGGCCCTCGTGCTGGTCGAGCCCGCGACGCTGACAAAGATCATCGACCGGATGGTGGGCGACGCGCTCGTCTTCCGCATGCCCGACGACCGTGACCGCCGCCGGGTCAAGATCGTGACCGCCCCCGCAGGCCACGCGCTCTACAAGCGCCTCGCCGGCGTCAGCCTGGCGCAGGAGCGGCGGATCGCCGAACTGCTCGACGACCGGGCCGACGCGCTGAAAAGCCTGCTTCTCGAACTCAAGGATCGCTGAGACCCCATGGACTGGCTTTCCTCCTCCGTCATGGGTCGCCTGGGCCTCGCCCGGGGTGCCGATGGCATCCGCCACACGCTGAGCGAGGCCGATCAGGGCGACTTCCGCTACGTCTACGGCCCCTACGTGCCCCCGGTCATGACGATCGCTCCGGGCGACATCGTGGCGGTCGAGACGCGCGATGCCTTCGGCGGCGCGGTCAAGACCGAGGAGGACCTGCCGTCCCGGGTCCTGACCATGCCCTTCGTCAATCCCCAGAACGGCCCGATCGCGGTCGAAGGTGCCAGGGTCGGGGATACGCTCGCCGTCCGCATCCTCGAT
>JANNOT010000023.1:0-3979 GCA_031399375.1 Paraoceanicella sp. | reverse complement strand
GAAGAGTTCGCCGACGTCTCGGCAACGCAGGGCGGATGGCAACACTGCCGACGCACAGTCCAGGCGGTGTCCCGACCCCGGGAACGGCACACCGTTCCCACCCCTGTACCGGCCACAGCTGAGACCCAAAAAAAACGCCCTCACAAGGAGGGCGTTGAGTGTTGAGGCAGGTTTCATACAGGCAAGAAACCTATCGAGCAGTGGCAGGATCATATGCAAACCCCCTTGCCGCGCCAAGACAAAATTTGTCGTGGCACCTGCGCCCGGGGTGGTGCAAGACGGTCGGGCAGGGCGAGGCGGGGGGTCGGGCGGGTGCGCATCGGGGCGGTTCTGGGGCTGATCGCCGGACTGTCTGTCGCACAGATAGCGCAGGCTACCCCGCAGCACGCACTATCCATGGTGGGTGAGCCCGCCCTGCCGCCCGGTTTTGCGCATCTGCCCTATGCCGATCCCGACGCGCCCAAGGGGGGGGCGATCGCGTTCGGCGAGGTCGGGTCCTTCGACAGCCTCAATCCGTTCATTTTGAAGGGTCAGGCCGCGGCGGGCCTGCGGGCGCATGTGTTCGAATCGCTCATGGGGCGCAGCTGGGACGAACCCTTCACGCTCTACGGCCTGCTGGCCGAATCGGTCGAGACCGATGCCGACCGGACCTGGGTCGAGTTCACCCTGCGCCCCGAGGCGCGGTTCTCGGACGGCACGCCTGTCACCGTCGGGGACGTGCTCTGGTCCTTTCGCACGCTGGCCGAGAAGGGCCTGCCCAATTTCGCAACGGCGCAGGCGAAGGTGGCCGCGATGGTACAGACCGGCCCGCGGTCGCTGCGCATCACCTTCACCGAGGCGGACCGGGAATTGTCGCTCATCCTCGGCCTGCGCCCGATCCTGAAGGCCGCGGATTGGGACGGGCGGGATTTCGCCGCGAGCAGCCTGCGGATCCCGGTGGGCTCGGGCGCCTACCGGATCGAGGCGGTCGAGGCCGGCCGCTTCGTCCGCTATGCCCGCAACCCCGACTACTGGGGGCGGGATCTGCCGCTCAACCGCGGGCAGCACAATCTCGACACCATCCGCTACGACTACTTCCGTGACCCCGCCGCGCGGTTCGAGGCGTTCCGTGGTGGCGCGCTGTCCGCATTGCGCGAAAGCGATCCGGGCCGGTGGTCGAGCGGGTTCGACTACCCGGCGGTGCGCGACGGGCGCGTCGTGCTCTCCCGGATCCCCCATGCCCGACCCTCGGGCATGCGCGGTTTCGTGTTCAACACCCGCCGCGCGATCTTCGCCGACTGGCGGGTGCGCGAGGCCCTGATCCTCGCGTTCAATTTCGACTGGATCAATGGCGTGCTGAACGGGGGCGCGTTCCGGCGCATGACGTCCTATTTCGCCAATTCGCCGCTGGCGTTCCAGGGTCCCGCGGCGGGGGCCGAGGCGGCCCTGCTCGCGCCCTATGCCGCCGACCTGCCGCCGGGGACGCTGGACGGGGTCGTGCCGCCTGCGGGCGACCCCACCGGCTCGAACCGCCGCAACCTGCGCCGTGCGGCGGGTCTGCTGGAGGACGCGGGCTGGCGCGTCGAGGACGGCATCCTGCGCGACGCCGCGGGCGTGCCGTTCACCTTCGAGATCCTGCTGCGCGCGGCGGACGAGGAAGCGGTCGCGACCGTCTGGCGCGACGCGCTGCGCGCGCTCGGGATCGCCGCGACCCTGCGCCTCGCCGACGCCGCACAGTACAACGAACGCCGCAACGGCTATGATTTCGACGTGCTGGTGAACACCTGGGCGCTCAGCCTCAGCCCGGGGACAGAGCAGGTGTTCTACTGGGGCTCCGCCGGGCGGACCCAGCCCGGCACGCGCAATTACATGGGGGCCGACAGCCCGGCGATCGACGCCGCGATCCGGGCCCTGCTGGATGCGCGCACGCCCGACGATCTGACAAACGCCGCCCGCGCGCTGGACCGTGTCCTGATGGGCGGGCGCTACGTGGTGCCATTCTGGTACGCCCCCGAAAGCTGGGTGGCGCACGAGACAAGCCTGCGCTTTCCCACCCGCCTCCCGCTCTACGGCGACTGGCCGGGCTTCCTGCCCGAGGTCTGGTGGCGCGCGCCCTAGCCCGCCTCGGCCGTCATGGCGAGCCCGCCGGTCGCGGTGCGGATCCACAGGGCGAGGCCTGCGCCCTCGGGCCGGGCGCAGGCGGTGAAGCGGTCGGGCTGGAACACCGGGGCCGCGCCGCGAAAGCTGAACCGCGCGAGGTGCGGAAGGCTGTCATGGGCGAGGTGGATGAGGTGCTGGGCCATCAGGGGCCCGTGGACCACGAGGTCGGGGTAGCCCTCGACGTCCCGGGCGTAGGGCAGGTCGTAATGGATCCGGTGGGCGTTGAAGGTGAGCGCGGAATAGCGAAAGAGGGTCGCGGTGCTGGCGCCAAGGTCGCGGCGCAGGGTTTCGTCAACGGGCGCGGGGCGGGGGGTGGCCACGGCGTCGCCGGGCTGGGGGTCGGGGCGGTAGACGAGGTCTTGCTCCTCGACCAGCGCCTCGCCCGCCGCCCCCGCATAGCTGTGGCGCAGGGTGATGAAGGCGAGGGGGCCCGACCGCCCCTCCTTGCGCTCTGCCGCGGCGATGGTGGTGCGGCGGGTCACCACCTCCCCCACTGCCAGTGGCAGGCCGGTCCAGCTCAGCCGCCCGCCTGCCCACATGCGCCGGGGCAGGCCGGTATCCGGGATGAAGGCGCCGGGACGCGGATGCCCGTCGCGCCCGAGCGCTGCCATGGACTGGATGTCCCAGAACTGTGCCCAGTGCCAGAACGGGGGCAGCGGGTCGCCCTCGGCCGGGGCGGGGCCGGGGCGCTCCAGCGTCGCGTGGAGCGCCGCGACCCGCGCGGGATCGATCCGGTCGGTCAGCGTCAGGCTGCGCCCCACCCCCTCCATCAGAAGCTCCGCGGCAGGCCGAGGACCTTTTCGGCGAGAAAGCTCAGGATGAGGTTCGTGGACACGGGGGCGATCTGGTAGAGCCGCGTCTCGCGGAACTTTCGCTCGATATGGTAGTCGCGGGCAAAGCCGAACCCGCCATGGGTCTGGAGGCAGGTGTCCCCCGCGGCCCAGCTTGCCTCGGACGCCAGAAGCTTGGCCATGTTCGCCTCCGCCCCGCAGGGTGCACCTGCGTCGTAGAGCCGGGCCGCGCGATCGACCATCAGCGCCGCCGCCTCAAGCTGCGCATAGGCGCGCGCGATGGGGAACGCCACGCCCTGGTTCGCGCCGATGGCCCGGCCGAACACCGTGCGGGTCCCCGCATAGGCCACCGATTTGTCGGTGAAGTAGCGCGCATCGCCCACGCATTCGGCGGCGATCAGGATCCGCTCGGCATTCATGCCGGTCAGGATCACCTCCCAGCCCCCGCCCTCGCGCCCGATCAGGTTTGCCGCCGGGATGAAGAGGTCGTCGAAGAAAAGCTCGCAGGCATGGTGGTTGATCATCGCGTCGATGGGCCGGACGGTCAGGCCGTTCCCCACCGCCTCGCGCAGATCGACGATGAAGGCCGACAGCCCCTCGGTCCGCCGGCCGTGGTCTCGGGGCGCCGTGCGGGCGAGCAGGACCATGAGGTCGGAATGCTGCACCCGGCTGATCCACACCTTCTGCCCGCGCACCCGCCAGCCATCCCCGTCGCGTGTCGCAGTCGTGCGCAGGCTGAGGGTGTCGGTGCCCGTCTCGGGCTCGGTGACCGCAAAGCTCTGGAGCCGCAGGCGCCCCGCAGCGATCTCGGGCAGGTAGCGTTGCTTCTGCCCGGGCGCGCCATGGCGCAGCAGGCAGCCCATCACGTACATCTGCGCATGGCAGGCCCCGGCATGGGCGCCCCGGCGCGAGATCTCCTCGAGGATCGCGCAGGCCTCGACCAGACCGAGCCCCGCGCCGCCATAGGCCTCGGGTATGAGCGCGGTCAGGAACCCCGCTGCCGTCATCTCGGCCACGAAGTCCGACGGGTAGCCCTGGCTGGCATCGAG
>JANNOT010000008.1:0-2214 GCA_031399375.1 Paraoceanicella sp. | reverse complement strand
GGCTCCGACCTCGGGTCCCTGCGCACCCGCGGGGCGCAGGACGGGGATGCCTGGGTCCTGACCGGCAACAAGACCTGGATCACCCATGGCGGGCGCGCCGACGTGATGACTGTCCTCGCCCGCACGGTGCCGGGCACGACCGACCACACCGGCCTGTCGATGTTTCTTGCCCCCAAGACCCGCGGCACCGATGCCGAGCCGTTCCCCGACTCGACCATTGCGGGGGGAGAGATCGAGGTTCTGGGCTACCGCGGGATGAAGGAATACACTCTGGCGCTCGACGGCCACCGCGTCCCGGCCGACGCGCTTCTGGGCGGGGTCGAAGGCCAGGGCTTCCGCCAGCTCATGCAGACCTTCGAGAGCGCGCGCATCCAGACCGCAGCGCGCGCGATCGGCGTGGCGCAGTCTGCGCTCGATCTCGCCCTGCGCTATGCGCGGGACCGGATCCAGTTCGGCAAGCCGCTCGCTGCCTTCCCCCGCGTCTACGGCAAGATTGCCATGATGGCGGTCGAGATCGCCTTCGCTCGCCAGCTCACCTATTTCTCGGCCCGCGAGAAGGATGCCGAGCGGCGCTGCGACCTAGAGGCGGGGATGGCCAAGTTGCTGGGCGCCCGCGTCGCCTGGGCCGCGGCCGACAACGCCCTGCAGATCCATGGCGGCAACGGCTTCGCGCTCGAATACCCGATCAGCCGCGTCCTCTGCGACGCACGCATCCTCAATATCTTCGAGGGCGCCGCCGAGATCCAGGCCCAGGTGATCGCCCGGCGTCTGCTGGAGAGCGGGGCAAACTGACCACGCGGCAGGGCGGCGGCCAGCCCGGTTAGGGTTGCGCCCCGCACCGTCCCGCGCTAGCGATGGTGGGGTCAATTCCCACGAAGGTTGCCCGATGGTTCCCCGCATGCCCGCCCTTGCCCTGCTCCTCGCCATGGCTGCGTGCGGCACCCTGGAATCCTCGCCGGTCTCGACCAACCGTCCCCTGCGCGGCCCCGTGACGGCGCTCGGCGATACCGATTGGCGACTGGTTGCGGTCAACGGCGAAAAGGCCCGCTCGGACACGGTGATCGTCAAGATCGCCGGCGGGTTCATCAGCGGCCAGGCGCCCTGCAACGTGATCAACGGCAACTATGTCGGGACGCTGCCGAGCTTCGAGGTCGAGACGATGGTCAGCACCAAGATTGCGTGCGATCTCCTCGGGCTCGAGCACCGCATCATCGAAGGCTTCATGAACGCGCGGCAGGCGAGCATCGCCAACAATCGCCTGACCATCAGCGGCATCGACGCCCCGACGCTGGTCTTCGAGCCCGCCTAGCGCCCGGCCAGCCGGGCCGCAAGCCGCAGGCGCGCCTCGGGAAGCTCGGGCCGCTCGAGCGCTGCGCCGACCCAGACCCGCAGGAAATGCCCCGTCAACTGTAACGCCGCGGCAACCTCGCCCGGCCCCGGCGCGGTTTCGCCCACCAGAAATCCCGGCAGGGGCAGGAGCCGGTCCGCCCAGCCCCCCGCCGCCGCCGCCGTGACCGCGCGCCCGGACCGGGGCGACACATGGGTCAGCCCCGTCCGGTTCCCGGTCACCGCACAGCGCGACAGATCGAGCCCGAAGCCGAGATCGCCGAGCAGCGCGAGTTCCCAGCGCGCATATCGCGGACCCCAGTCCCCCCCCGACAGTGCGTCGAGCAGATCGCAGGTCCGGGCGTAGAGCGCGGGGTACGCCTCGCGCTCCGGCAATCCCCAGCGCAGCAGGGAACAGACCGATCCCAGCGCCGCCAGCGCATCGCCGTCCTGCATCAGCGCGGCGGCCCGGGCCCGGATCGGTTCGACCCGGTAGGTGCCGATCTGGTCCTCGACCCGCGCCCGCCAGGTGACCGAAAGCTGGGCTCCGGGCTGGAGCACCGGCGCCATCCGCCGCCCGCCCCCCCCGGGAACCACCCCGGCATGGCGCCCGTGCGCGCCCGTGAGGACCTCGATGATCGCCGCGCTTTCGCCGTGGCGACGCACGCCGATCAGCACCCCCTCGTCGTGCCAGTCCATGCTTCCTCCGACCCCGGCGCCGCCGCCCGCAGGTTCGCGGGGGGTGAGTCGCGGGCGGGTCAAGGCTGCGGAACGCACCCCCGGAAACGGGGATTTGGCCTTGCCGCGGCCCGATTTGCCCCGACCCTCGGGCGGGCGTCTCGGGACGCAGCCTGCGCCTCGAGCGCCTCTTGGCACCTGGGACCGCCT
>JANNOT010000488.1:0-2408 GCA_031399375.1 Paraoceanicella sp. | reverse complement strand
GCGGCCACCTGGGCGGTGGTGAGCGCCGGGGCCTGGGCCGAGCCGATGCCCTTGATCGCGGCGGTGGTCAGCGCCGCGAGGTCGGCGGTCTCCATCGCGGCGATCTGGGTCGAGGAAAGTGCGCCGACCTGGGCCGAGGTGAGGGCGGCGGATTGGGCCGTCGTCAGGGCCGACAACTGGGCCGTGGAGAACGCTTGCATGTCGACGGTGGTGAGACCGGCAATCGCTTCGGTCGACAACGCGGCGATCTGCGCAGTAGTCAGGTTCGATATTATCGACATACGATAGCCCCTTTCTGGAGAAACTTACCACCGGTGTCACTTATTTGACGCCGGGGAGCCGGATACATTGGAATGGGGCAATCAGCGCTCCCATTGTCGGCGGGAAACTCACATGCGGATGTTACCGGTGGCTTAACGCCGCGGGCCGCGTTTCGCGCAATAGCCCGCCACTTGCAGAAAATTTGACGAAAAAATAGCCTCCGGAGAAGCCGCCGCGGGGCGTGAGTCGTTTACGTCGCGGAGCCTCCGGACGGGCGACGATTTGGCACATTCTGGCCCCCTACAGGGAATGCACGTCGTATGCACAACCGATGCGGAGCACGCATTCACGAACCCTTGCGAACGGGGCGCTTTATGCCGGGGACCTGGAGGCGGCGGCGGGGTTCAATGGCGGGTGCTCGGAATGGAGCTGGTTGGGCCCGAATGGAGCAGTTGGCCTGACGGTGGAGGCGGGCTTTTTTCTGTCCCATGGTGGTGTCGGTGGCACAGGGTATATTGCCGGCACAATTGCGACCTGGGGAGCCATCGCCCTCGCGACATTGAGCGCGCCTATGGTAATTGCGACCGGTGTTGGCGTTGCATTGGGTGGGGCCTCGGCGGCTGCGTACTGCGCCATCGTTGAATAGACTTATTGCAGGCGGCCTCGGAGCGAGGCCGCCTGCAATCATCAATCCGGCCACAGCGCCTCCAGCGGAAACGCCAGCGCCTCGAACGGCGCGGCGCGGATGTCGTCGCCATCCTGGAAGGCGGCGGCGAGGGTCCAGCGGCCGGCCTCCAGGGTGAAAGCCTCTAGGGTGCGCGCGTCGGGATCGACCAGCCAGAGGTGTGCGACGGCGTTGGCGCGGTAGAGGTCGCGCTTTTCGGTCAGGTCGAAGCGGCGGGTTCCCGGCGAGAGGATCTCGCAGACCCAATCGGGGGCGAGGTCGATGGCGGGAGTGTCGGGGAAAACCGGCATGCGCTCGCGCCGCCAGCCGGCGAGGTCGGGGACGAGGACGTCCGAACCGAGGTGGAGTTCGGGCTCGACGGCGAGATGCAAGCCGCCGGGGCCGCCGACGCCCCCCTGGTAGGGATCGTCGAGGCGGCCCGCGATGCGAAAGCTCGCCCGCGCGTGGCGGGCGGCTGGCCGGGGATGGGTGTGAAGGCGACCGTTGGCGATCTCGGCGATCATGTGTGGGGGCGCGTCGAGCACGTCCTGATAGGTCGCCGGACGCGACGGGCGGGCCTGGGTGTTCATGGGCTCGGGGCCGCGTTTCTCATGAAGCAAGAATAGCGCGGCGCGCGCGGGCTGTCACCGCCGCTGGCGACGAATGCGTGACAATCCCCCCTGCCCCCGCTAGATTGCGCCACCATTACGAAGGACTTCCCCAGCATGGCCGAACCCATCCGCGCGACCGAGGAATACGGCGCCGATTCCATCAAGGTTCTCAAGGGGCTGGAGGCCGTGCGCAAGCGGCCCGGAATGTATATCGGGGACACCGACGACGGGTCGGGCCTGCATCACATGGTCTATGAGGTCGTCGACAACGGGATCGACGAGGCGCTGGGAGGATATGCCGACCGGGTGAGCGTGATCCTACATGCGGACAACTCGGTCTCCGTCATGGACAACGGGCGCGGGATCCCGGTGGGGATACATGAGGGCGAGGGGGTGAGCGCGGCCGAGGTCATCATGACCCAGCTCCACGCGGGGGGCAAATTCGACCAGAACAGCTACAAAGTTTCGGGCGGGCTGCACGGCGTCGGCGTCAGCGTGGTGAACGCGCTGAGCGACTGGCTGGACCTGCGGATCTGGCGCGAGGGGTACGAGCATTACGCGCGGTTCGAGGGCGGGTTCACCACCGTGAGCCTGCACCGGGTGGGGCCGGCGGAGGGCAAGAAGGGGACGCTGGTGCGGTTCCTCGCCTCGACGGGGACGTTCTCGAACCTCGACTACAGTTTCAAGACGCTGGAGCACCGGCTGCGGGAGTTGGCGTTCCTGAACTCGGGCGTGCACATCATGCTGCGCGACCAGCGGCACGCCGAGGTCGAGGAGGTCGATCTCGTCTACGAGGGCGGGGTGCGGGAGTTCGTGAAGTATCTCGACCGCTCGAAGACGCCGCTGATCAATTCGCCCATCTATATCAATGG
>JANNOT010000451.1:0-5489 GCA_031399375.1 Paraoceanicella sp. | reverse complement strand
CGGCAGGGCGGCCTGCGCCATCATGTCGACCGCGACCCAGACCGGCTCGGGCAACCAGCCCCCGGTCGCGTTGACGCCGAACCCGATGGCAAGCCCGATCATCAGCCCGTTGCGCCCCACCGCCCGCCCGACGGCCCGGACGGTCGCCCACACCCCCCGTCCGTCGGCCCGCGCGATTTCCATCGTCACGATCCCGATCAGGTAGCAATAGGGCGCGTGGATCGAGATGATCGCGATATTGGGCGCAAGCGCGTCGGTGCCAAACGCCCGCTCCGTGATCGGCAGGCCGAGCAGGAGCGAGTTCGAGAACAGCGCCCCGAAGCCGATCGCCACCGCCTCGCCCGGGCGGCGATGGAACAGGATCCGCGCCCCGACGACCCCGAGGGCAAAGGTGACGGTCGCGGCCCCGTAGAACGAGACGAGCAATCCCGGGTCGAACACGTCCCCGAGGTCGAGCCGCGCGACCGCTGCAAAGAGCAGGCAGGGCAGGGCGATGCCCTGGGCGAACACCATCGCCCCGTCGATGGTCCCGGGGGTCACGATCCCCCCCCGCACGGCCGCCGCCCCCGCGCCGAGCACGAGGAACACCGGGACCACTGTCACGAGGATGTCGAGCAGCGGGCCCATGCTCAGGAATCGAGCTCGATCACCATCCCGTCATAGGCGACGTCGACATGGGGCGGCGTCTCCGCCGTCAGCCGACCGTGGTCGAGATCGGTGTGCAGGTTGGTCAGCACCGCCCGCCGCGGTGCTGCCCGCGCGATCCAGGCGAGGGTCTGGGCCACATGGGTATGGGTCGGGTGGGGGGCGTAGCGCAGCGCATCGACGACCCAGGTATCGACCCCCTCCAGCGCCGACCAGGCGGCATCGGTCATCTCCTTGGCGTCCGGCAGGTAGGCGAGCGGACCGATGCGGAACCCCAGCGCGTCGGTGGTGCCGTGGTTCACCGGGAACGGACGCGCCTCGACCGCCCCGCCCCGCCCCTCGACCACCACCGCATCCGTCATGGCGCGAAGCTCCAGGATGGGGGGGTAGTCGCTGCCGGGGATCTCGACGAAGGCATAGGCGAACCGCGCGACGAGCGCCTCTGCCGTGGGTGCGTCGGCCCAGACCGGCAGGCGGGCCCGCTGGTTGATCACGATCATCCGCAGATCGTCGATGCCGTGCACGTGGTCGGCATGGGCGTGGGTGTAGAGCACGCCGTCGAGATTGCCCACCCCGGCATCGAGCAGCTGGGCCCGCATGTCCGGCCCGCTGTCGATCAGGACGCGCGTGGTCCCGCCATCGCCGATCCGCTCGACCAGAAGCGAGCAGCGCCGCCGCAGGTTGCGCGGGTTTGCGGGATCGCACGCCCCCCAGTATCCGCCGAGCCGCGGCACCCCGCCCGACGATCCGCAGCCCAGGATGGTGAACCGGAGCCGGGTCACGGGGCGGCCTTTGCAAAGAGCCGGTCGAAATTGGCCGATGTCGCGGCGGCGAACGCCTCGATCCCCAGACCGCGGAGCGCGGCCCCCGCGGCCGCCGTATGGGCGACATAGGCGGGTTCGTTCCGCTTGCCCCGGAACGGCGGTGGCGCGAGATAGGGGGCATCGGTCTCCACCAGGATCCGCTCCAGCGGTGCGGCGGCAAAGATCGCGCGCAACGCGTCCGACCGGGGGAATGCCACGATCCCGGACATGGACAGGTAGAACCCGAGCCCCAGCGCCACCTCGGCCAGCCCGGCCGAGGACGAAAAGCAGTGCATCACGCCGGCAAACGGCCCCGCCCGGTGCTCTTCGGTCAGGATCCGTGCCATGTCCGCATCCGCCGCGCGGGCATGGATGATCAGCGGCAGGCCGGTGCGCCGTGCCGCCTCGACATGCACGCGCAGGCTCGCCTCCTGCGCCGTGGCCGTGTCGGCGGTGTAATGATAGTCGAGCCCCGTCTCGCCGATCCCCACGAAGCGCGGATGGGCGGCGAGCGCCAGGATGCCCTCGACCGTCGCCATCGGCTCCTCGGCCGCGTGCATCGGATGGGTGCCCGCGGCGTAGAACACCCCGGCATGCGCCTCGGCGATCGCGCGGATCGCGGGTTCGGACCGCAACCGGGTGCAGATCGTCACCATCCGCGCCACCCCCGCCGCGCGGGCCCGCGCCATCACGCCGGGGTGGTCCGCGGCGAGCTCGGGGGCATCGAGGTGGCAATGGCTGTCGACCAGCGGGGGCGGGGTCACGGGCGGCGTCATGGGCGGGGGTCTCGGCCGATGGTCTCAGGACGCTGCGGCGGCGGCAGCCCCCAGGGTTTCGATGTCGAGGAACGTATCGAGGAGAACCTGCGCAGGGTCAAGATTGGCCGCACGGGCGGCAGCCATGCGGGTCCCGATGCGACCCGACGCCTCGGCCCAGACGAACGCTGCCGCGCGGTCGGGGACGAGCCGCGCCAGAAGCGCCGCCTCGCCCTCGACCGCCTCGGGCCCGGGTCCGACCACCCCGGCCCGCGCCGCCCGCGCGAGCGCGAGCGGCACCAGTCGCCCGGCCAGCTCCCACAGCGCTGCCGCCTCGCGCCCCTGGACGCGGTCGCAGAGCGCCAGAAGACGTGGGCGGTCGAGCCGGGGCAGGGTGGCGAGCACGCCGAGGATGTCGGCATAAAGCCGGTCCCCCCCCTCGGCGACCATCCGCAGCGCCTCGCCCACAGCCCCCCCCGCAAGCACCGCCACCCCCTCGCCCGGGACATCCGCCCCGGCCGCGGCAAGCGCGTCGAGCACGGCGCCGGGGGCGAGCGGGCCAAGGGTCAGCGGCCGCGTGCGCGAACGGATCGTCGGCAGGAGCCGCGCGGGCTGATGGCTTACCAGGAGAAACGCGACCCGCGCCGGTGGCTCCTCCAGCGCCTTTAGGAGCGCGTTGGCCGCCGCCGTGTTCATCTCCTCGGCGGCATCCACGATCACCACGCGCCAGCCCCCGTCGGTGGCCGAAAGCTGGAGGAACCCCTTCAGCCGCCGGGTCTCGTCCACGTCGATCACACCCTTCAGCCGCTCACCCTTCGCATCCCAGGCGCGGCGGAGCAGGAAGAGCCGCGGTTCGGACAGCGCGGCGCAGCGCCGGAACACCGGGTCCGCGGGGTCCATGTCGAGCGTCGCGGCCCCTGCGATCAAGGCGCGCGCGATGCGCCAGGCCAGGGTTGCCTTGCCCACCCCGCGCGGCCCCGTGATGAGCCAGGCATGGTGCAGCCGCCCCGCGTTGCGCGCCATGAGGAACGCCTGCTCCGCCGCCCCCTGCCCGAACAGCACCGCGGTCTCGCGCGGATGCGGCGCCCCGGCCACGCGGTCGGCCTCGGGGACCGGATCGCTCACAAAAGCGGCTCCACCGCCGACCAGACGCGCGCCGCGACCGCAACCGCATCGCCCCGCGCGTCGATCAGGATGCAGCGCGGCCCCTCGGCCGCCAGGGCGCGGAAGCCCGCCGCCAGCCGCTCCTGGAACCCCAGCCCCATCGCCTCGAACCGCGCCTCGGCCCCGCCGCGGGCGAGCCCCCGGGCAAGGGCATCCGCCGGATCGGCGTCGAGGATTAGCGTCCGGTCAGGCTCCACCCCGATCGCTTCGGCATGGAGCCGGTCGACGACGCCGCGCAGATCGGCGCGCGCGGTACCCTGATATACCCGCGTCGAATCCGCGAAGCGGTCGCAGACCACCACCGCCCCCGCCGCGAGCGCAGGGGCGATCGTGCGTTCCAGATGATCGCGGCGCGCCGCGGTGAACAGGAGGATCTCGGTCATCGCCGACCAGCGCCCCGGTGCGCCCGACACCAGAAGCGCCCGGACCTCCTCCGCCCCCGGGGACCCGCCGGGCTCGCGCGTCAGGACCACCCGCCGCCCCGCGCGCTCCAGCCGGGCCGCGAGAACGCGCGCCTGGGTCGACTTGCCCGCGCCGTCGATCCCCTCCAGGCTCAGGAACAGGCCGTCGGGCACTACTGCGCGCCCGCGACCTGGCCCATCAGCGCCCCGAGCGCGGTCGAGACGCGGCCGAGATACCCCGCCTCGGGCACCGCCTCGCCCGCCAGCAGCGGGACCGAGACGGGAGCGAGCCCGGGCGCGCGGATCTCCAGTGCCGCGATCTCCTGCCCCGCCGCGATCGGCGCGGGGATGGGGCCGCGGTACTGGATCGACAGCGTCGTGCCCGCGATCCCGGCATGGGGCAGGGTCGCGACCAGATCGGCCCCCGCGACCAACGGCACCCGGTCCCGGGCCCCGAGCCAGACGTCGGCGGTCCCCAGCGTCTCGCCCGCCTTGAACAGCGTGCGGTTGGTGAAGTCGCGGAACGCCCAGGACATCAACCGCTCGGCCTCCTCGAGCCGCGCGCGGTCGCTGTCGAGCCCCGCGATCATCAGAATCACGCGCTGATCGTCCTGCACCCCCGAACCGACGAGCCCGTACCCCGCCTCCTCCGTATGCCCGGTCTTCAGCCCATCCGCGCCGATGTTCAGCCCCAGCAAGGGGTTGCGGTTGCGCTGGACGATCCCGGCCCAGGTGAATTCGGTATGGGCGAAATAGGTATAGTACTGCGGAAACTCGGTGATGATCCGCCGCGCCAGGGTGACCAGATCGCGCGCGCTCATCCGCTGACCCGGGTCGGGCCAGCCGGTGGAGTTGGTGAAGGTGGACGCGGTCAGACCGATCTCGCGCCCGCGCTCGGTCATCTGCCGGGCAAACGCCTCCTCGGATCCCGAAAGCGCCTCGGCGATCACCACGCAGGCGTCGTTTCCCGACTGGACGATCACGCCGTGGATCAGGTCCTCGACCCGCACGCTTTCGCCCTCGGTGACGAACATTTTCGACCCCCCCATGGCCGCGGCACGGGCGGAGACGCGGAACTGGTCCTCCATGGTCAGCCGCCCGTCCGCCAACGCCTCGAACAGCATGTTGAGCGTCATGAGCTTGGACATCGACGCGGGCGGCAGCGGGGTGTCGGCGTTCTTTTCCAGCAGGACTGCCCCCGTCGCATGATCGACCACCAGCGCCGTCGGTGCGGTTGTGTCGAGCGCGCGGGCAAGCCCGGGCAGCAGGGCGGTCAGGGCGAAAAGGGTGGCAAGGGCGCGGCGCATCGGCATCTCCTCGGGGTCCGGGCGGCATCACGGGCGGGACCGGGTCCGTCCCGGCCCCGCCGCTCAGCCCGCGGGCGGGGCTGCGGGCATGGTCACTGGGTCATTCAAGAGCACGGGCACCGCATCGCCGAACCCGCGGGCGCGCATCGCCTCGACCAGACGGTCGCGCCCCTCGGGCGTCGCGGCCGGACCGACGAGGACCTGCGTCAACCGACCACCGTCCGGCATCATGTGCGCGTCATACCCCGCCGCGCGCAACTCCGCCAGGAGCCGGTCGGCATTTGCGCGGTCGGCAAACTGTGCGACCAGCACATAGATGCGCCGGGACGGCGCGGGGGCAGCACCCGGCGCGCCTGCAGCTGCAGGCCGCGCCCGTGGCGGATCCGCCCGCAGCAGCGCCGTCGGCGATGGCGC
>JANNOT010000442.1:0-9125 GCA_031399375.1 Paraoceanicella sp. | reverse complement strand
GAGCGGAAATAGCTCTCGCCGAAGTCGAAGGTGAGGTAGTTACCGAGCATCTCGAGAAACCGCTCGGCGGGCGGCTTGTCGAAGCCGAACTGGCGGTTCAGATCGGCGATGAATTCCGGCGGCAGGCCGCGCCCGCCCTGGTATTCGCCGCCACCCGTCGCCACCTCGGACCCGCCGCCGGTGATGCGGTCGGTGGCCCCGCCCCCCTCGTTGAGCTGGGCGATGATCTGTTCGACGGGGCCGCCGGGCACGAACTGCACCAGCGCGAAATTGATCAGCATGATCCCGAGCAGTGTCGGGACGATCAGCAGGAGCCGCCGCAGGATGTAGGCGCCCATGGTCCCTCAGCGCCGCCGGGGCGTCGTCACCTGAGCGCCCCCGCCGCCTGCAGCGCCGCGGCCTTGTCCGCGTCCCACCACCAGAAGTCACCCGCCCCCATGTCGAAGGGGGGCAGCGTCTCGGGTCGCCCGAACAGGTCGAGATAGGCGATGGTGTGCGTGCCCTTGTACCAGTTGGGCACCCAGATGTGCAGGGCGCGCAGCACGCGGTCGAGCGCGCGGACCGCAGGGGTCAGCTCCTCGCGGCTCGGCGCGGTCTCGATCCGGGCGATCAGCGCGTCTATGGCGGGGTTCTTCAGCCCGGTCAGGTTGGAGCTGCCGAGCACGTCGGCGGAGTCCGAACCGAAGATCTGGCGCAGCTCGTCCCCCGGGGTCAGCGACATCACGAACCGCGCGCTGTAGATGTCGTAGTCGAAATTCTTGCGCCGCTCCTCGTCCTGCGCCGCGTCCACGGTGCGAAGGGTCGCGTCGATCCCAAGCCGCTTGAGGTTGTCGAGATAGGGGATGATGATGCGTTCGAGCGTCGGGCTGTCGTTGATGAACTCGACCGACAGGACCTGACCGTCGCGCCGCCGCATCCCGTCCACCACTGGCCAGCCCGCCTCGTCCAGCAGCCGCCCTGCCTGGCGCAGCGCGCGGCGGTCCGCGCTTTCGGACGACCAGACCGGGGGGACATAGGCGGGGTCCGCGAACACGCTTTCGGGAAGGTCGGCGCGCAGCGGCTCCAGCAGGGCCAGCTCCTCCGGCGTGGGGGGGCCGTCCGCCTTCATCACCGAGCCTTCCCAGAACGAGGTGGTGCGCCGGTACTGGTCGAAGAACAGCGCCTTGTTGGCCCATTCGAAGTTGAACATGATCGCCAGCGCCTCGCGCACCCGCGGATCCTGGAACTTGTCCCGGCGCATGTTGAACCAGAACCCCTGCGTGCCCGAGGGGCGGCCGTCGGGGATCACCTCGCGCTTCACCCAGCCGCGGTCGAGCGCGGGGAAATTGTAGCTTTCCGCCCAGAGCTTGGAAAAGAACTCCTCCCGGAAATTGTATCCGCCGCCCTTGAACCCCTCGAAGGCTGCAGTGTAGTCACCATAGTATTCATAGCGGATAATGTCGAAATTGTTGCGACCGACATTCACGGGCAGGTCCCTGCCCCAGTAGTCGGGATTGCGCTTGTAGCTCACGGTCTTGCCGGGATCGACCTTGTCCAGAAGATAGGCCCCCGATCCCAGCGGCGGTTCCAGCGAGGATTGGGTGAAATCGCGGGTGGCGTAGTACGCCTTCGACAGGATCGGGATCCCGGCGGCCGTCAGCAGAAGGTCGCGGGTCGAGGCGCCGGTGCGGAAGGTGAACTTGACCCGGCCGGGGTCCAGCGCCTCGACCGCCTCGAAATCCTTGAACGAGATCTGGTAGGAGGGGCGCCCCTTCTCCCGCAGGGTGTGGTAGCTGAACACGACATCCTCGGCCGTCAGCGCGGACCCGTCGGAAAACCGCGCCTCCGGCCGCAGGGTGAAGATCGCCCAGTCGCGCGACGGGGGGTATTCGACCGACGACGCGACAAGACCGTAGAGCGAGTCCGGCTCGTCCGACGACCCGGTCATCAGCGTGTCGTAGAACGTGCCGGCCCCCACGGCAGGCGTGCCCTTGAGGACGAACGGGGTGAGGCTGTCAAAGGTACCGAATGCCCAGGTCGAGAACGTCCCCCCCTTTGGCGCGTCGGGGTTCACGTAGTCGAAATGCGGGAAATCCGCGGGGTATTTCAGGTCGCCGAACACCGACACGCCATGGGCCACGATCGTGGGGGCGTCCTGGGCGCGGGGCGGGTCGGGGAAAAGCATGAGCGTCGCGCAGAGGCCGAACAGGGCGGGGATCATGCGTGACACCATGGACTACTCCCTCCTAGAGCATGTGCCCATGGTTATGGGTCGCTTCCCGGCTATTCAAGCGCGTTGGGCTGCGGCTGACGCGAAAGTGGGCCGGGAGGTCAGTTCAGGGTTTCGAGGTAGGCGACGACATCGGCGCTGTCCTTGGGGTCCTTGAACCCCGCGAAGGCCATCTTGGTGCCCGGCGCATAGGCCTTGGGGGCCGCGATGAACTGGATGAGCTTTTCGGGAGTCCACTCGCCCTCCAGCCCGGCGAGGGTCGAGGAATAGCTGAACCCCGGCTCGCCGCCGATGTCGCGCCCGACCACGGCGTGCAGGCTGGGGCCGACCGCGTTTGCGCCCGCCACGATCTTGTGGCAGGCCGAGCACTTGCCGAACTGCTTTTCGCCCGCGGCGGCGTCGGCCGAGGCGACCAGGGCGGCATAGTCCACCTCGGGCGCCGCCTCCTCGGTGGCGGGGGCCGCTTCCTCGACCGCCAGCACATAGGCCGGTGGCGCGTCAGTCTCCCCATGGTAGATCGGCTCGGCGATGAAGTAGCGGATGCCCAGGAACACGAGCAGGCTGGCGCAGGCGGCGGCGACGATCTTGGTGGATTCCATCGTATCCATGCGGCGATCCCTTGGGTTCTGCGCGGGGCCGCGCCTGTGGCACGCGACCCGGTTTTGAGGCGGTATTAGCCGCTTCCTGTCTGTGGTTTCAAGGTGTAGAAAGCGCGACCATTCGCCCGCGCGGGGCGAAAAATTCGGTTGCATTGCAGGAAATCCCCCGATGATCCCGGTCAGCGGCAAAATCGCGTTCCAGGGCGAGCTTGGCGCCTATTCCCACCAGGCCTGCGCCGAGGCGCATCCGGCCATGGAGCCCGTGCCCTGCGCGACGTTCGAGGGCACGATCGCCGCGGTGCGCGAGGGGCGGGCGGATCTCGCCATGCTGCCGGTCGAGAATTCGACCTATGGCCGCGTCGCGGACATCCATTCGCTCCTGCCGGGCTCGGGCCTCTACATCATCGGCGAGCATTTCGTGCGCGTGCACATCGCCCTGCTCGGCGTGCCGGGCGCCCGGATCGAGGATGTGCGGCAGGCGATGAGCCACACGGTCCTGCTGGGCCAGTGCCGCGGGTTTCTCGACCGCCGCGGCATCGCGCGGATCACGGGGACCGACACCGCCGGATCGGCCAGGACGGTGGCCGAGCGGGGGGACCCAAGCCTTGCCGCGCTGGCCTCTGCGCTCTCGGGGTCGATCTACGGGCTCGACGTGCTCGCCCGCGACATCGAGGACAATGCCCACAACACCACCCGGTTCCTGGTGATGTCGCCGCGCAAGATCGAGGCGGCGCCCTCCGAGCCGGGCGTGATCACGAGTTTCGTGTTCGAGGTGCGCAACATCCCGGCCGCGCTCTACAAGGCGCTGGGGGGGTTCGCGACCAACGGGGTGAACATGACCAAGCTGGAAAGCTACATGGTCGGCGGCAGCTTTACCGCCACGCAGTTCTATGCCGACGTCACCGGGCATCCCGAACATCCCGCGCTGCGCCGGGCGCTGGAGGAACTGCGGTACTTCACCTCGCATTTCGCGCTGCTCGGGGTCTATCCCGCCTCGCCCGAACGGGTGGCGACCGGGGGCTAGGCTGCGGCCGGCCGTGCGCGGGCGAGCACGAGCAGGGCGCCGAGCACGGTGGCCGTGCCGATGATCTGGACGGGCAGGATCGGCTCGCCCAGAAGCAACGCCGCACCGCCCACGCCAAAGACCGGGATCAGGGTCAGGAACGTCCCCGCCTCTCCCGGGCTGAGCCGCCGCAATCCCTTTAGGTAGCACCAGAAGGCGAGCGCGTACTGCACCATCCCGCTCGCCATGGCCGCGAGGAGGGTCGCTGGGGTAAGCGGGGCGGGACCCCGTTCCCACCCCGTCGCCCAGGCGAGCGCCAGCAGGACAAGCGCGACGAGCAACCCGACGCTCTGCTGGAGCGTCGCGAGCGGCAGCGGGTCGAGCCGCCCGACCGCCCGGTGCGACAGCACGACATAAATCGCGGCAAAGAGCGTCCCGAGCATGACAAGCGCGTCACCCGCCAGCCGCGGCCCGCCCGTCGCGCCGGGAAGCACCACGAGCAGGACCCCCACCGTCGCCGCGGAAAGCGCGCCGAACATCACCTGCGTCGGTCGGTGCCCGAGCAGGCACCACGCTATCGCGAGGATGAACACCGGCTCCGCCGCCCCGATCACGGAAGCACTCGCGGCACCCGTCAGGGCGAGGCCCGGCACGCCCACGCCATAGGCAAGCCCAGGCTCGAACACCCCCGCCCACCCCTCGCGCAGATCCGCGCGCCGGGGCAGCGCGCCGCAGAGCGTGGCGAGGAGCCAGAGTGTCGCGACACTGGCCGAGAGCTGGATGGCGAGGAGCCGGAACGGCGTGATGTCGTCCAGAACGCCCTTGGTCGCGACGGTTCCCAGCCCCCAGCACGCGGCCGAGGCGATCATCAGCGCCATGGCGCCGAGGCGCGTGGCCGGCGCCATCACGTCCGCGCCCGCGCCACGGCGTCGTCGAGGGGGCAGGTTCCGGTCCGGCAGGCCGCCTCGTCGCACAGCCGGCAAAGATGGTCGGCGACGCCCTCGTCCGTCGTCCAGCCCGCGAGCATCCGTTCGAGCAGCGCGGTCAGTGCCACCCGCGCCGCCGGGTCGAGCGGGGCGAGCGCCCCGGCGAGCACCACCCCCCGGGCGCCCCGGATCCGCGTGCGCAGCGCGGCACCCGGGTCGGTCAGGGCGAGCGGCACGGCACGGCGGTCCGCGCCGGGGCGCCGGGCCACGAGCCCCTCCTCCCCCAGCGCCTCGACGAGCCGTACGGCGACGGAATGGGTCACGCCGAGTATGGCGGCGAGCTGGCCGATGGTCAGGCCGGGATTGGCCCCCAGCGTGATGATCGCCGCAACCGCGCTGTCGCCCCGCGCGGCGATCTTTCGCGCCGCGGCCGCCTGGGCATCGGTGAGGCCGAGCGCGAGGGCGCCGAGCAGGTTTGCGGTTCGGTCGGTGATCCGGGTCATTGCATATATGTATGTATGCTGAATGAATATGTCCAGCCCAAATCGCGTTCACCCGATCCGCCCGGCCACCCAGGCCTCGAGCAGCGTGCGCGCGATCGCCCCCTTGCGCGCGGCGGAAAGGTCAGGGGTCAGGCCCGCGAAGCTCTCCATCACCTCCTGCCGGGTCGCCCAGCGGGCGGCCTCGAGTTCCTTGTCGTCGAGCGTGATCGCGTCGTCGTCGGCCTCGGCCGCGCAGCCGATCATCAGCGAGGCGGGAAACGGCCAGGGCTGGGTGGCAAGCAGGCGGACGGGACCGAGGCGGATGCCCGCCTCCTCGAACACCTCCCGCCGCGCGGCGGCCTCGAGCGTCTCGCCCGGCTCGACGAAGCCCGCGAGCAGCGACATCATCCCCGCTGGCCAGCCCGGCGAGCGGCCGAGCAGCACCCGGTCGCGGTGGGTGGCCAGCACGATCACCACAGGGTCGGTGCGGGGAAAATGATGCGCCCCGCAGGACGGGCAGTCGCGCTGCCATCCCCCGATCGCGGGGATGGTCGCGGCCCCGCAGCGGGCGCAATAGGGATGGGTCTCGTGCCAGCCGAGGACGGCCTTCGCCGCCGCCGCGTCCCCCGCGCCGGTCAGTCCGGCGGCGCCCATGTTCGCGCGCAGGTCGAGAAACCGGTGATCGGCCGGCAGACCGGGATGGGCATTCTCGGACCGGTCGAGAAACTCGCGCAGCGCCTCCGCGTCCGCCCCCGGATCCTCCCAGGCCGAGACGTCGTGGGCAAAGCGCGGCGCACCGTCGGCGAGGCCGAGGAACACCGGCGCCTCCCGCGCCTCAGCCAGCACGGGCGCGTCCATGGGGAGCCAGGCGGGCTCGATCCTGTCCCCGGTCACCCGCATCAGCGGCTTGCCGCGCCAGAGCGCGAGGCTGCGCGCGCGCGGATCGGCGGCGAGCGTCGCGGCCTGCGCCCGTAGCTGCCCCGCGCGGTCGAGCGTGCCGGTCCCGAAGGTGATGTCCGCTTCCAGCATCGTCCCGCCCCCTTGCGCGCCCGGGACCGCTGGCCCAGAACGGGGAGCGCGCGGGGGCAAGGAGAACACCATGGCGGCGGCCGGGCGCAAGGCCCTCGTGATCGGGGCGGGCATCGTGGGGCTTTCGACCGCGCGGGCGCTGCTCAAGCGGGGCTGGCGGGTCGAGGTGACCGAGGCGGGGCCCCTGCCCAACCCCCATGCGGCCTCGTACGACTACCACCGGCTGATCCGGCCGCACTATGCCGACATGGCGGGCTATGCCGCGCGGATCGGGGCGGCCCATGCGGCCTGGGATGCGCTCTGGCACGACCTCGGCGCGGTGCAGTACGTGCCGCGCGGCGTGCTCGCGATCTCCACCGCGCCGGGCGACTGGACCGACCGGGCCCGCCTGTCGCTGGAGACGAGCGGGGTGGCCCACGAGGTCGTCGCGGCCGAGGCGGTCCCAGGGCGGTTCCCGCATCTGGAGCCCGGGCCCGTCCGCTACGCCCTGGTGACCCAGACGGGGGGGGCTCTGCTCGCCGACCGCATCCTGACCGGGCTGATCGGCTGGCTCGGCGCGCGGGGCGCGGTTCTGCACGCGCATCGCCCCGCCACCGCGATCGACGCCGCGGCGGGGCGGGTGGAGACGCCGCAGGGGCCGATCGCGGCCGATGCGGTGGTCCTGGCGGCGGGCGTGGGGCTGCCCGCGCTGTCGCCCGTCGCCCTGCCGCCGCTGGAGCCGCGGCGCTGCACGGTCGTCTATGCCCATCCGCCCGACGATCTCGCGGCCCTGTGGCGGGCGGCGCCCTGCTGGATCGAGCTTGGGGGCGGCGACGATCTCTGGGGCATGCCGCCGCTCGCGGGGCTGCCTGCGAAATTCGGCTTCGGCCTCGACACCAGGGCGGGCGATCCGGAGGCGGAGCGCGGGGCGACGGCGGCGGATACCGCGCGTATCCTCGGCGCCTATGCCGGGCGGGTGAAGGGGGCGGCGCGGCTTCGCCCGATCCAGACGGTCACGAATTTCTACCTGATGGCGCCCGGCATGCGTTTTCTCCTTGCCCGCAAGGGGCGCGCCTTCGTCGTGTCGGCCGATTCGGGCCACGGGTTCAAGTTCGGGGCGCTGACCGGCGAGGACGTGGCCGAGGCGGTCGATACCGATGCGGTCGCCCCGGTGGCCGCCCGGCTCGCCGCCGCGTGACCGGCAGGCGGGGCGCGTCGCGGACCGCGATCGGGGCGACTGGCAGTCAGGGTCGAAGCGGCGCCGTCCGTGCGGGGCTGGACGCGGGTCGCCCGAGGGGGGCGCGGCGGTAGGACAGCGCCTCGGCCAGATGCGCCCGGCGGATGTCGCGCGCGCCCTCCAGATCGGCGATCGTGCGGGCGAGCCGCAGGGTGCGCGCGTATCCGCGTGCCGAAAGCCCAAGGCGTTCGGCCGCGCGCAGCATCAGGTCCTGCCCCGCGGGATCGAGCGGGGCGATGGCATCGAGATGCGCGCCCGAGACCTCGGCATTCAGCCGCGGCCCCCCGGTACCGTAGCGCGCGGCCTGCACTGCCCGGGCGGCCGCCACACGGGCGGCGACCGGGGCCGAGCCCTCGGACGGGGCGGCCCGGGCAAGCTCCAGCGGCGCGAGGGCAGGAAGCTCGATCTGGATGTCGAGCCGGTCCAGGAGGGGTCCCGACAGCCGTGCCTGGTAGTCGCGGCCGCAGCCCGGGGCGCGGCCGCAGGCCTGGGCCGCGTCGGCGAGCCAGCCGCAGCGGCACGGGTTCATCGCGGCCACAAGCTGGACCCGCGCGGGATAGCGCAGATGGGCATTGGCGCGGGCGATCGTCAGCTCGCCGCTTTCCAGCGGCTGGCGCAGGCTTTCGAGCACCGGGGCCGCGAATTCCGCCAACTCGTCAAGAAAGAGCACGCCCGCATGGGCGAGGCTGATCTCGCCCGGGCCCGCCCGCCGCCCGCCCCCCACGATGGCAGCCATCGAGGCGGAATGGTGGGGGCTGCGAAACGGCCGGTCCCGGGGCGGGCGCCCGTCGTCGAGCAGGCCCGCGACCGAGCGGATCATGCTGACCTCGAGCGATTCGATCGGATCGAGTGGGGGGAGAAGGCCGGGCAGGCGCTGCGCGAGCATCGATTTCCCGGCACCGGGCGGACCGATCATCAGGAGGTTGTGGCCCCCCGCCGCCGCGACCTCGAGCGCGCGGCGCGCCCGCTCCTGCCCCTTCACGTCCGCGAGATCGGGCCGAACGCTGCGCTCCGCCGCCTGGGGCGCCACCGGCGGGGACAGCGGGGCGCGGCCGGTCAGGTGGTTCATCAGGGCGAGCAGGCCGGGGGGGGCCAGCACCTCGAGCGTGCCGACGATCGCGGCCTCCGCCCCCGAAGCCGCGGGACAGATCAGCCCGAGCCCCGCCTCGGCCGCCGCGAGCGCGCCGGGCAGGACCCCCGCGACGGCCGAGAGCCGGGCATCGAGCGCAAGCTCGCCCAGGGCGACGAAGCGTGCAACCTCCGACGCGGGCACCACCTCCATCGCCGCGAGGAGCGCAAGCGCGATGGGAAGGTCGTAATGCGCCCCCTCCTTGGGCAGATCGGCGGGGGCGAGGTTGATGGTGATCCGCTTGGGCGGCAGCGCGAGCCGCAGGGCGGAGAGGGCGGCGCGCACCCGCTCCCTGCTCTCGGCCACCGCCTTGTCGGGCAGGCCCACGATCTGGAACCCGGGCAGGCCGGGCGACAGGGCGCACTGCACCTCGACCAGGCGGGCCTCGATGCCGAGAAAGGCGACGGTGTGGGCGATGGCGACCATGGCCGACATCACGCGCAGGCAGGTTTAACGCGGGGTTAAGCCGGGGGGGTGCGGCCACGGGGGGCATCGAGCCCCCCGTGGCCGTGGGGTTCCCGGCGCCGGAGCG
>JANNOT010000429.1:0-4391 GCA_031399375.1 Paraoceanicella sp. | reverse complement strand
GACGTCGCCTCGCTCCTCGGCGATGCACGGCGCGACACCGACCCGGACCTGCGCGCGCCCCTGCTCGCGCGGTTCGCCGCGACGACGGGGCTGGCGCCCGACGCCGTCGCGCAGGGCGCGGCGGCGCTCGGGGCGCAGCGGAACCTCAAGATCCTCGGGCTCTTCGCCCGGCTCGCGCGGCGGGATGGCAAGCCGCAGTACCTCGCGCTGCTCCCCCGGGTCTGGGCGCGGCTGACGGCCGACCTTGCGGATCCCGGACTTGCCCCCCTCGCAGCCTTCGTCGCCCGAACCCTGCCCCCGCCCGACGCCGCCGTCCGGGCGCGGATCGCGGACCCGGCGGCATGACCCCCCCCGGCATGGTGTTCGCCGCCGGGTTCGGGACGCGGATGGGTCCGCTGACCGCCGACCGGCCGAAGCCGCTCCTGACCGTCGCGGGGCGCACGCTGATCGACCGGGCGCTCGACCGGCTGGTGCAGGGCGGGATCGACCGGGCCGTGGTGAACCTGCATTACCGGGGCGAGATGATCCGGGCGCATCTCGCCGGACGCACCGAACCGGCCATCGCGTTCAGTGACGAGACCCCCGGGATCCTCGAGACCGGCGGAGGACTGCGTGCGGCCCTGCCGCTACTGGGCGGGGGGCCGATCGTCACGCTCAACCCCGACGCGGTCTGGACCGGGGGCGACCCGGTCGGGGCGCTGCGCGCGGCCTGGGCACCGGGACGGATGGAGGCGCTGCTCCTCCTCGTGCCCCATGCCTGCGCGCGCGGCCATGGGGGCCCGGGCGATTTCTTCGCCGGGGACGCGGGGCGTCTCAGCCGCCGGGGCGGGCGGGACGCCGCGCCGTTCATCTATACCGGCGCCCAGATCCTCGACCCCGCCCGGGTTGCCGCCGCCCCGCCGGGGGCGTTCTCGCTCAACCGGGTCTGGGATGCGATGCTGGGCGACGGCACGCTGTTCGGCCTCGTGCTGGACCTGCCCTGGATCGATGTCGGCAATCCCGTCGGCCTCGCCGCGGCCGAGGCGGCGCTGGCCTGATGTTCGCAACGCCGGGCCCCCGCATCTTCACCCTGCCGCCTGGCGCGGACGTGCCTGCTGCGCTGGCCGCGGGGCTGATGGCGCGGCTGGACGGGGCGGCGCCCGAGGCGCTGGCGAGGGTGCGGATCATCGCCAACACCCGCCGCGCGGCGCGCGGGATCGCCACGGCGCTCGCGGCCGCGGCATCCCCGGCACTGCTGCCCCGGGTCCAGGTCATCGAGGACCTCGCCGACCATCCCGACGCGCCCGAGGATCTGCCCCCCGCGATCGATCCGCTGCGTCGGCGGCTTCACCTCGTCACCCTCGTGCGCGCCTATCTGGACCGCAGCGGCGAGGGCGGACCCCTCGCCGCCCGCTTCGATCTCGCCGCCCGGCTCGAGGCGCTGCTCGACGAGCTGGCCGAGGCCGGCATAGACCCGGCCGCCGTCGTGGCACTCGACACCGGGGCCCATGCGGCGCACTGGCAGCGCACGGCGCGCTTCCTGGGCATCCTGACCGGCGCCTGGCCCGCCATCCTCGCCGAGGCGGGACGCATCGACGGGGCCGCGCGGCAAAGGGCGCTGGTCCAGCATCTCGCCGGGGTCTGGGCGACACGGCCCCCGGCGCATCCCGTGATCCTCGCGGGCTCCACCGGGTCGCGCCCGGTCACGCGGGCCCTGATGCGGGCGGTGGCCGGGCTGCCCCAGGGGGCGATCGTCCTGCCCGGCGTGGATCCCCACCTGTCGCCCGAGGTTTGGGCGGCGCTCGGCCCCGACCATCCCCAGGCCGCCCTGGGTGGCGTGTTCGAGATGTTCGGCACGGCACCCGGGGCGGCAGCCCCCTGGCATGGGGTGGAGGCCGAGCCCCGGCGCGCGCGGCTTCTCAGCCATGCACTGCGCCCCGCGCCGGTGACCGATGGCTGGCGCGCGGCGATCCCGACCCTCGCCCCCGACGTGGCGGCGGCAACGGCGGGCCTGACGCTGGTGGAGGCCGCGCGGCCGGGCGAGGAGGCTCTGGCCATCGCCCTGATCCTGCGCGGTGCGCTGGAGCGGGGGCTGGCCCGCGCGGCGCTCGTCACGCCCGACCGGGCGCTTGCCCGGCGCGTCGCAACGGCGCTCGGGCGCTGGGGGATCGTGCCCGACGACACCGCGGGCCGCCCGCTCGCCCTCACCCCGCCAGGGATCTTCCTGCGGCTGCTCGCGCGGCTCGCCGGGGCGCCACCGCGGGCCGAGGCGCTGGTCGAGCTTCTCAAGCACCCTCTGGCCGGTGCCGTCCGCCCGGCGCATGTCGCGGCGATCACGGCTTTGGAGCGGCATCTGCGGCGCGAGGCGCTGCCCCTTCTCGATCTGCCCGCGCTTGCCGCGTGGGGCGCGGACGCACATGGCGCCTGGGGCCGGGGCGTGGCCGACGCGCTCGCCCCGCTCGCCCCGCCCGGCGAGGCGCCCTTTGCCACCCGTGCGGCCGACCTGCTGGCCGCAGCGACCGCGCTCAGCGGCGACCGCGCGTTCGCGCAGGAGGACGGGGCGGCGGCCCACAGCCTGCTCGCGCGGCTCGCGGCCACCGCAGACCTGCCGATGCAGCTCGGCGCGCCGGAGTTTTCCCGCGCGCTCGACACCGAGATGGCCGGGGTGGATGTCCGGGCGCCCGGCTTTCGCCCCGAGCCGCGCATCGCAATCCTCGGCGCGCTGGAGGCCCGGATCGAAGGGGCACCGCTGATGGTCCTGGGCGGGCTGACCGAGGGAACCTGGCCGAATCCGCCGGGCGCCGATCCCTGGCTGTCGCGCCCGATGCGCGCGGCCCTGGGCCTCGCCCCGCCCGAACGCCAGCTCGGCCTGTCGGCGCACGACTTCCAATCGGCGTTCGGCGCGGCAGAGGTGGTGCTGACCCGCGCCCTGCGGGCCGTGGGCAGCCCCACCGTCGCCTCCCGCTGGCTGACGCGGTTCGAGAACCTCGTGGCCGGGCTGGGCGGGAACGGGACCGCCGCACTTGGCGCGATGCGGGCCCGGGGCGCGGCGTGGATCGCCGCCGCCCGCGCGCTCGATGCCCCGGATACGGTGGTGCCGCCCGCGCCCCGCCCCGCCCCGCGCCCGCCGGTGCCCGCCCGGCCCCGCAGCCTGTCGGTAACCGAGATCGAGACGCTGATCCGCGATCCCTATGCGGTCTATGCCCGCCGCGTGCTCGGCCTGCGCCCGCTCGACCCGCTCGGGCGTCCCCCCGACGCGCGGGACCGGGGGACCGTGATCCACCATATCCTCGCCCGCTTTGCCCGCGAGGTACCCGGCCCGCTTCCCCCGGATGCCGCCCTGCGCCTGCGCCTGATCGGCGAGGCGGAAATCGCGGCCCGCATCCCCTGGCCCGCCGAGCGGCGGCTCTGGCGCGGGCGGCTCCTGCGCAGCATCGACTGGTTCGTGGCGGGCGAGGCGGCGCGGCGCGCTGCCGGGCGAACCGTCGCGGTGGAGATGGCGGGCGCGGCTGAGATCGCACTGCCGGGCGGTCCGTTCACCCTGACCGCCAAGGCCGACCGGATCGACGCGCAGGGCGACGGGACCCTCGCGGTCTATGACTACAAGACCGGCCCGCCGCCGACCGAAGCGCAGGTCGAGCATTTCGCCCGCCAGCTCTGGCTCGAGGCGGGGATGGCGGAGGCGGGCGGGTTCCCGGGGCTGGCCCCGGCGCCGGTCGGCAGGCTTGCCTATCTGGGGGTCACGGGGGCGGGCGAGGGCGGGGCAGAGACGGCGATCCTGCCCGGCGCGGGCGATGTCGCGGCGCAATGGGCCCGCTTCCGCGGACTGATGGCGCGCCATGACGACCCCGAGACGCCCTATGTCAGCCGCCTGCGCCCGCTCCTGATCACCCATGCCGGGGACTACGACCACCTCGCGCGGGTCGGCGAATGGTCGATCGGCGCCGAGGGAGAGGAGGGCGAATGACCGATGCCGCCACCCGCGCCCAGGTCGCCGCCGCCGATCCCGCAAGGTCCACCTGGGTCGCGGCCAATGCGGGATCGGGCAAGACCCGGGTGCTGACCGACCGGGTCGCGCGGCTTCTGCTGGCGGGTGCGCGGCCCGAGCGGATCCTGTGCCTGACGTTCACCAAGGCCGCGGCGGCAGAAATGCAGACCCGGCTCTTCGCCCGGCTGGGCGCTTGGGCGATGATGGGGGAGGGCACGCTTGCGGCCGACCTCGCCCGGCTCGGCGCGACGGTGGCGCCCGAGGGGCTGGCAGAGGCGCGCAGGCTGTTCGCCCAGGCACTCGAGACGCCGGGGGGGCTGAAAATTCAGACCATCCACGCGTTCTGCGACGGGCTCCTGCGCCGCTTCCCGCTCGAGGCGGGGGTGGCACCGGGGTTCGGCGAGCTCGACGACCGCAGTGCCGC
>JANNOT010000400.1:0-7191 GCA_031399375.1 Paraoceanicella sp. | reverse complement strand
CTGGATCATCGACCCCTCGGGCGAACGGCGGGTGGCCGAGGCGCAGCGCGGGGCGCTCAACATCAAGACCGCGAGCCTGACGGCCGAGGCGATGACGCTTTCGGGCGGCAACCAGCAGAAGATCGTCCTGGGCTAATGGCTCTGCAAGACACCCTCGGTGATGATGTTCGACGAACCGACCCGCGGCATCGATGTCGGCGCCAAGAGCGAGATCTACCGCATCATGCGCGATCTTGCCGACAGCGGCGTCGCGATCCTCATGGTCTCGTCGGACATGGAGGAGGTGATCGGCGTGTCCGACCGCGTGGTGGTGATGCATGAGGGGCGGATCAGCGGGCATCTCGAGCGGCCCGAGTTTTCCGAACACAATGTCCTGCGCCTTGCCACCGGGCAGGGCCACCGGCTGGAGAGGACCGCCTGATGATCCGCAAAGAGACCGGCCTCTTCCTGCTGATCCTGGTCACCGGCGGGGTGACCGCGCTGATCAACCCGCAGTTCCTCAGCCAGGTGAACCTGATCAACCTGGCCAACCAGATCGGGCTCTTCGGGCTGCTCGCCATCGGGCTCGGGGTCGTCATCATCACCAGCGGCATCGAGCTGTCCGTGGGCTCGATGCTTGCACTGCTCGGGATCTTCTTTCTCGACCTGCTGGTCAATGACGGCCTCGCCTGGCCGCTGGCGGCGCTGATCACCGTCGCGGCGGCGGCGGTGCTGGGGACCGTGCACGGGCTGCTCATCACCCGGATGGGGCTGCAACCCTTCGTCGTCACGCTCTGCGGTCTGCTGATCTACCGGGGCACCGCGCGCTGGTACACTGAGGATTCGACGCAGGGGTTCGGCTATTCCGGCGGGTACGAAACGCTGGAATGGCTGACCTCGGGGCGGACCTACAGCGTCCCCCATTCGTTCATCTTCTTCGTGCTCGTGGCGCTGGTCACCGCCGTGCTGCTGCACCGGTCGGTGTTCGGGCGTTACCTTTTCGCCATCGGCAAGAACGAGGAGGCGGCGCGGTATTCCGGCCTGCCCACGGGCCTCATCATCACGCTGGCCTACACGTTCTGCGGGGTGCTGACCGGGATCTCGGCCATCAGCTTCGTGTTCTACACGCAATCCGTGTCACCCTCCGCCCACGGCAATTTCTACGAGCTCTACGCCATCGCCGCGGCGGTGCTGGGCGGCTGTTCGCTGCGCGGCGGCGAGGGGTCGGTGCTGGGCATCGCGCTGGGGACCGTGCTGCTCCAGGTGCTCCAGAACCTCGTGAACATCCTCGGGATCCCGTCATCGCTCAACTTCGCGGTGATGGGGGCGGTGATCCTGCTCGGGGTCATCGCCGACCAGCGCATCCAGCGCCAGCGCCAGGCCGCCATCGGGCGGCGGCAGCAGGACGCCCGGGCGGCATCGGGGACCGCGGGTGCCGGGGCGCAGACGTGACCCGGGGCGGGCCTGGGGCGCCAGGGCCCAGGGCTGCGCGGCGTCGGGCCGGACCGGTGGCCCTGTGCCCGCAGGACGATGCTGCGGCGAACATGCCGCAGTGCAACCGTGGCCGTGACGCGGTGCGGTAGCGACCCGCCTGCCGCGTTCCCCGGGGTTCGTTCAGAATGGCCGACCGCATGTCCCTGACCCTCGCCGATGTCGCGCGCCGCGCGCAGGTGAGCGAAAGCACCGTCTCGCGCGTCCTGCGCAACAAGCTGCCCATCGCGGCAGAGACCCGGGACCGGGTGCTCGAGGTCGTGCGCCAGATGGGGTATTTTCCCAACCGTGTCGCGGGGACGCTCGCCTCGGCGGGATCCAACCTGGTGGGGGTGGTGCTGCCGTCGCTGTCCAACATCGTCTTTCCCGACGTGCTACGGGGGATCAACGCGGGCCTTGCGCCATCGGGCTACCAGCCGGTCATCGGCGTGTCGGATTACGACGCGGCCGAGGAGGAGCGGCTGGTCGCCGGGCTTCTGGCCTGGAAGCCTGCGGCGATGATCCTGTCGGGGCTCGACCACAGCGACACGACCGCGCTCATGCTCAGCCGCTCGGGCGTGCGGGTGGCGGAGCTGATGGACATCGACCGCGCGCCCATCGACATCGGGGTGGGGCTGTCGCACCGGGCGGCGGGGCGCGACAGTGCGGCGCATCTGGTCGCCCGCGGCTACCGCCGCTTCGGGTATGTGCGCGCCCATGACCGGCGGGCCGCCCTGCGCTACGAGGGGCTCTGCGCGGGGCTTGCCGCCGCGGGACTGTCGCTTCTGGACGAGGAGGTGGCGCCCGGGCCGACCTCCACCCCCTCGGGCCGCGCGGCGCTCGCGGCCCTGCTCGCCCGCAGCCCGACGCTGGATGTCGTGGTGTTTTCCAACGACGACATGGCGGTGGGGGGGGTGTTCCACTGCATGGCCGCCGGGATCCGCGTGCGCGAGGAGCTTGCGATCTTCGGCTTCAACGCGCTCGATATCGGCCAGGCGCTGCCCCGGCCGCTTTCGACCATCCGCTCGCACCGCTTCCGCATCGGCCAGGTGGCGGTGGAGGCGCTGCTGGAAAGCCGGACCCGGCCCGACGCGCCACGGGTGATCGACACGGGCTACGAGATCGTGGTGGGCGAGACCGCGTGACAGGGGGACGGGGCCGATGATCCTGGGCGTGATCGCCGACGACTTCACCGGGGCGAGCGACATCGCGAGCACCATCGCGCGGGGGTTGCCGGGCGAGGGGGGCCTTGCGACAGCCCTTTTCCTCGGCCTTCCATCCGGTCCGGCACCCGCAGGGGTCGAGGCGGGGGTGGTCGCGCTCAAGACACGCTCGATCCCGGCGGATGCGGCCGTGGCCCAGTCGCTGGCGGCGCTCAACTGGCTGCGCGCCCAGGGCTGCGCGCAGATCGTGTTCAAGTACTGCTCGACCTTCGATTCGACGCCGCAGGGCAACATCGGGCCGGTGGCCGACGCGCTGGCCGAGGCGCTGGGGACTGCGGGGGTCGTCGTCTGCCCCGCGTTTCCCGGCGCGGGGCGCACGGTCTATCAGGGCCATCTCTTCGTCCATGACCGGCTCCTGAGCGAATCGGGGATGGAGCGGCACCCGCTGAACCCGATGACCGATCCCGACCTGCGGCGCTGGCTGGCGCAGCAGTGCCGGGGCAGTGTCGGGCATGTCCCGCTCGCCACCTTGCGGGCCGGGGGGGCGGGCGCGGCCTTTGCCGCGGCGGCCGCGGCAGGGCACCGGCTGGTCGTGGCCGACGCGGTCGAGGACGCCGATCTCGTGGCACTCGGGCGCGTGCTCGCCGATGCCCCGCTCCTGACCGGAGGGTCGGGGATTGCCATGGCGCTCGGCAGTGCGGCGATCGCCGCGGGGCGTGCCACGGGCGGGGCCGCAGCGATGGCGGGCGTCGCGGGGCCGGAGGGGATCCTGGCGGGCAGTTGCTCCACCATGACGCGGGCGCAGATCGCGGCCCATGCTGCGGCGCACCCCGTGCACGACATCGACGTGGATGCGGTGATCGCGGGGCACGAGACGGCCGAGCGGCTCGCCGCCTTCATCCTCGCGCGTCCGGGGCAGGCGGCGCTGGTTGCCTCCTCGGCCGATCCCGACCGGGTCCGCGCACTTCAGTCCCGGCACGGGACCGCGGCGGTGGCGGAGACGCTCGATGCCCTCTTTGCCGACATCGCGCGCAGGCTCGTCGCGGGCGGGGTGCGGCGGCTGGTGGTGGCAGGGGGCGAGACGTCGGGCGCCGTCGTCTCGGCCCTCGGCCTGGGGATGCTCGCCATCGGGCCGGAGATTGCCCCGGGTGTCCCCGCGCTGACCACGGGCGGGGCGGACCCGCTCGCGCTCGCGCTCAAGTCGGGGAATTTCGGGGCGGAGGATTTATTCGTCCGTGCGCTCGCCACCTTGGCGGGCGAGGGCTGAGCGGCCCCCGGTTGGGGCGGGAGCCGGGTCGAGCGGCGCTCAGCCCGCAGCGGCGAGTGCGGGCAGGATCGCCTCGGCCAGAAGCGTGTTGAGCGCGCCGACATGGCCGTCCGACCGGGCGGGGCGGTTGGGGTCGGAGGTGACGACGACCACCGCCTCCGCCCCCGGGATCACATAGAGCATCTGGCCGCCATAGCCGCGGGCATAGGCGACGCGCTGGCCCGCCATCTCGGCGAGAAACCAGCCATAGCCATACTGGTGGCCGGAGAAGGGCGAGCGGGTGCGCGGCGTCCAGGACGCCTCGACCCAGGCGGGCGAGACGATGCCCCCGCCACCCGCCCGGAACGCCTCGCCGAAGGCGAGAAGCGCGAGCGGGGACAGCGCCATCTCGTTGCCCCCGAGATAGAAGCCCTGCGGGTCGCGGGTCCAGGCGGGGATCTCAATGTCGAGCGGCCCGCCGATCCAGTCGCGGGCGAGTGCGAGCAGCGTGCGCCCCGATGCCTGGGCAATGGCCGCCCCCAGCACATGGGTGCTGCCGGTGGAATAGAGGAACGCGGCCCCCGGATTGGCCACCATCGGCTGGCCGAGCGCATAGGCGACCCAGTTGCGGCTTTCCACCCAGGCGCCGTAGCCCGCGCCCGATGTCCGGGCGAGCCCCGCGCGCAGGGTCACCAGATCCTCGATCGTGATCGCCGCGACCCGGGGATCGGCGCCGCGCGGGATCAGCCGCGGGATCAGGGCGCCGAGCGGTGCCTGCACCCCCGGCACCACGCCCCGATCGATCGCGGCCCCGGTCAGGGCGGCCACGATGGTCTTGGACACCGATTTCATGTTCGCGGCTCGGGTCAGGGGCGGACCGCGGAACGCCTCGCCCAGCACGATCTGCCCGCGCTGCGCCACGATGATTGCGCGAAGCTGGTCGAGCGCCCGGGCCCGGTCTGCCACCACGGACAGATCCGCCGCCCGCGCGGGACGCCCGATGGCCGCCAGGGCCGCGGCCCCCGACGCAAGCTGGCCGAGAAACTGGCGGCGCGGGATCGCGGGCGTCATGGGCAGCCTCCGGTCTGGTCCGAGGCGCAGGTATGGCAGGGGCACGGGGGGGTCAACGCGGGCTGACGGAGCCGTGATGGCTCAGACCGGGTGGCGCCGCCGCACGGAGCCAGGTCGCCCGGGCAGGTCGAGCCGCGCGTCGCCCCGCGGGCCTTGCGCGATCACCCGCCCGCGCGCGATCACGGCCAGCCGGGCCGGGCGCAGGCGGATCGCCTCGACCGGGTCGCCCGCGTCGAGCACCACGAGCGACGCGGTGGCGCCGGGATGCAGGCCGTAATCGGCCAGCGCCAGGATCGCCGCATTGTCGGCCGTGACCATCTCAAAGCAGCGCCGCATCTCGGCCGGGTGGGTCATCTGCGCCACGTGCAGGCCCATGAACGCGACATCGAGCATGCAGGCGGTCCCCATGCTGTACCAGGGATCGCGCACGCAATCCTGGCCCCAGCCCACCCGTACCCCGGCCGCCTGCAGCTCACGCACCCGGGTCAGGCCGCGGCGCTTGGGGTAGGTGTCGTGGCGGCCCTGGAGCGTGATGTTGATCAGCGGGTTCGCGATCGCCGCGACCCCCGCCTCGGCGATCAGGGGGATGAGCTTGGAGGCATAGTAGTTGTCCATCGAATGCATCGAGGTCAGGTGACTGGCCGTCGCCCGGCCGCCCAGGCCATGGCGCAGCACCTCGGCGGCGAAGCTTTCGATGTGCCGGGACAGCGGATCATCGGTCTCGTCGCAGTGCAGGTCGATGGGCAGGCCGCGCTCCGCCGCGATCCGGCAAAGCGCCGCGACCGAGGCCGCCCCGTCCGCCATCGTGCGTTCGAAATGGGGGATCCCACCCACCGCATCGACACCCATGTCGAGCGCGCGGTCCAGGTTCGCCACCGCCGTGGGGCTGCGCAGATACCCGTCCTGCGGAAACGCCACGAGCTGAAGGTCGATATAGGGTTTCACCTGCTCGCGCACGGCGATCATCGCCTCGACGCCCAGCAGGTGGTCGTCGCAGACATCCACATGGCTGCGGATGGCAAGCAGGCCCATCGACGCCGCCCAGTCGCAATAGGCGACGGCGCGGTCGATCATCGCGTCCACCGTGGCGATCCGCTTCAGCTCGCCCCAGAGTGCGATCCCCTCAAGCAGCGTGCCCGAGGCGTTGACCCGCGGCAGGCCGTAGCTCAGCGTCGCATCCATGTGGAAATGGGGATCCACGAAGGGCGGGGTGACGAGATCGCCCGCGGCCTCGATCACCCGGCCCGCCTCGGCAGCACCCAGGTCCTCAACCGCCGCGATCCGGTCGCCCCGTATGCCGATGTCGGTCACGCGCCCGTCGGGCAGTGTGCCGCCCCGCACGATCAGATCGAAGCTCATCGTTCCCCCCGGTTGTAGGGTTGCATCAAGGCCGCCGGAACCGCCGCCCGCCGCGCCATGGCGACGAGCGCGAGGATGGACAGCATGTAGGGCAGCATCAGGAACACCTGATAGGGCACGGCGGCGCCGAGCCCGGTCTGCTGGAGCCGGATCTGGCCCGCGTCGAACGCGGCAAAGAGCAGCGCGCCCATCACGGCCTTGCCCGGGCGCCAGGCGCCGAACACCACGAGTGCGATGCAGATCCACCCCCGGCCGTTCACCATCTCGAAAAAGAACGAGGAAAAGGCCGAGAGGGTCAGGAACGCCCCCCCCACCGCCATCAGCCCCGATCCCGCCACCACCGCACCGATGCGCAGCGCGGTGACGGACAACCCCTGCGCCTCGACCGCCGCGGGATTCTCGCCCACCGCCCGCAGCGCGAGGCCGAGCGGGGTACGCGCGAGCACCAGCGCGGTCAGGCCCGCGACGGCGAAGGCCGCATAGGTCAGCGGCGTCTGGGCGAAGAGTGCCGGACCGATGACGGGCAGATCCGACAGCACGGGCACCGGCCAGGGTTGGAACGGCTCGATCCGCGGCGGGCTCGTCACCTCCGGCAGGATCAGGCGATAGGCAAAGTAGCTCGTCGAACTGGCAAGCAGCGTGATGCCGAGGCCGACCACATGCTGGGACAGGCCGAACGGGACCGTCAGGACCCCGTGCAGCAGGCCGAAGGCCATCCCCGCCACCAGCGCCACCCCCACGCCCCCCCAGAGCCCCGCCCCCATCCAGACCGCGATCCAGCCGGCGAAGGCGCCCGCGACCATGATCCCCTCGATCCCGAGATTGAGCACCCCCGCCCGCTCGCAGATCAGCTCGCCCATGGTCGCAAAGATCAGCGGCGAGGCGATGCGCACCGCGGCCGCC
>JANNOT010000141.1:0-3106 GCA_031399375.1 Paraoceanicella sp. | reverse complement strand
AGGCGGCGGAACTTGCCGCGGCGGCGGCGGGCTGGGGTATGGATGCGCTGGTCGAGGTGCATGACGAGGCTGAGCTCGACCGCGCGCTGGCGCTGCCATGCCGGATGATCGGGGTGAACAACCGCGACCTGCGCAGCTTTGTCGTCGACATCGCGGTGACCGAGCGGCTCGCGCCCCGGGTCCCGTCCGACCGGCTGCTGGTCGCGGACTCGGGTCTCTTCACCCCCGCCGATCTCGCGCGCGTGCACGCGGCGGGGGCCAGGGCGGTGCTGATCGGCGAAAGCCTGATGCGCGCGGACGACGTCGCGGCGGCGACGCGGGCGATCCTCGCGTGACCGGGCGGCTCACCCATTTCGACGCCGCCGGACGCGCGCAGATGGTGGACGTGTCGGGCAAGCCCGTGACCGCCCGCATCGCTGTCGCCCGGGGATCGGTGCGCATGGCGCCCGAAACCGCGGCCCGCATCGCCGAGGGGCGGGCGGAAAAGGGCGACGTGCTCGGCGTCGCCCGTCTGGCCGGGATCATGGCGGCCAAGCGGACGGCAGAGCTGATCCCCCTCTGCCATCCGCTGCCGCTCAGCAAGGTCACGCTCGACCTCACGCCCGTCGCCGACGGGGTGGAGATCGAGGCGACGGTCACGACCACCGGCCAGACCGGGGTGGAGATGGAGGCGCTGACGGCCGTCTCGGTCGCTGCCCTGACCGTCTACGACATGGTCAAGGCGGTGGACCGCGCCATGCGCATCGAGGGCATCCGCGTGGTGCTGAAGGACGGCGGCGCCTCGGGGCGCTACGAGGGGGCGTGATGCTGACCACGGCGCAGGCGCTCGACGCCGTCCTGGCGCTGATGGCGCCGCTCGGGACCGAGGAGGTGCCGCTGGCCGAGGCCGCCGGACGGGTGCTCGCGCGGACGGTGACCGCGCGGCGGACCCAGCCGCCCTTCGCCGCATCGGCCATGGACGGCTACGCGGTGCGTGCGGCCGAGGCGGGTGCGGGCATGGTCCTGCGGGTGACCGGCGAGGCCGTGGCAGGGCGCGGGTTTTCCGGCGGGGTCGGACCGGGTGAGGCCGTCCGGATCTTTACCGGGGCGCCGGTGCCCCTGGGCGCGGACGAGGTGCTGATCCAGGAGGATGCGGTCCGCGACGGCGACCGGATCACCGTGCGGGCGGGGCGCGACGCCGGGCCGAACATCCGCCCCGCGGGGGTGGACTTCGTCACCGGGGACCCGGTGCCGGGCGGGCGGCGGATCGGGGCGGGGCTGCTCGCCCTGCTCGCAGCCATGAACATCGACCGCGTGCCCGTGGCGCGCCGCCCGGTCGTGGCGCTGATCCCCACGGGGGACGAACTGGTCTGGCCCGGCACCGTGCCGGGACCGGACCAGATCGTGAGCTCGAACAATTTCGGGCTGAAGGCGCTGATCGAGGCACAGGGCGGCATCGCCCGGCTTCTTCCCATCGCGCGCGACACGCCCGCGGCCCTGCGCGCGGCCCTTGCCCTGACCGCGGGGGCCGATCTGGTGGTGACGCTCGGCGGCGCGTCGGTGGGCGAGCATGATCTCGTCGCACAGGTCTTTGGCGAGGACGGGCTTCAGCTCGCGTTCCACCGGATCGCGATGCGCCCGGGAAAGCCGCTGATGGCCGGGCGGATCGGCGGGACCGCGATGCTGGGCCTGCCCGGCAACCCCGTCTCGGCGCTGGTGTGCGGGCATCTCTTCCTGCGGCCCGCCATCGACGCGATGCTGGGGCTGCCCGCCGGACCGCTGCCGCGCGAGACGGGTGTGCTCGGCTGCGACCTCGGCCCCAACGGTCCGCGCGAGCACTACATGCGCGCGACGCTTGACGGCCGCGTGGTCCATCCGGCCGACAACCAGGACAGCTCGCTCCTGACCCGCCTGGCCCAAGCCGACGCGCTCTTGGTCCGCCCGCCCGGCCAGGTTGCAATTTTGTTAGGAACTCCCGTGGAGTTCATAAAGATTTAACCTTTCAATCAGATGATTTGACACAAAACGCGAACCTAAGTAGAACTGTACGCGTACAGCAGGAAAATGGTTCGTCCGTCTCGGTCGCGGCAGGGAATGCGGAGTGTCAACATGCTGACGAAAAAGCAATATGATCTTCTGGTGTTTATCCATGACCGCATTCACAGGGAGGGTATCTCGCCCTCGTTCGACGAGATGAAGGATGCGTTGAGCCTGCGCTCCAAATCGGGGATCCACCGGCTGATCTCGGCGCTCGAGGATCGCGGGTTCATCCGCCGCCTGCCCAATCGCGCCCGCGCCATCGACATCCTGCGGATGCCGGAGAATTTTGGCGACCGCAGCGGCGAGAGACCGGGGGAGCGGCGGCGCGGGTTCGTCCCGTCGGTCATCGAGGGATCCGCCCCCCCTCCGCCGCACGCCCGGGCGCTGCCGATCGAGACAACGACCTTCGACATCCCCGTGATGGGCCGGATCGCGGCCGGCACGCCCATCGAGGCGATCCAGCACACCAGCCACCATGTCGGGGTTCCGACCGCGATGCTGGGCCGGGGCGGTGAGCATTACGCGCTCGAGGTCAAGGGCGATTCGATGATCAACGCAGGGATCCACGATGGCGACATCGTCGTGATCCGCCGCCAGGTCGATGCAGAGAACGGCGACATCATCGTGGCCCTGGTCGAGGACCAGGAGGCGACGCTGAAGCGCCTGAGAAAACGCGGCGCCTCCATCGCGCTCGAGGCGGCGAACCCGGCCTACGAAACCCGCGTCTACGGCGCCGACCAGGTCAAGATCCAGGGCCGCATGGTGGGGTTGATCCGCACCTGCTGACAGTCCGGCGGTGCCTACGCCCCGGGCGCCCGACAAGTCCCCGTCGCGGGTGAACCGTTCGGGCAACCGCACACACGCCGCCCATCTCCCCGGTGGCCGGACACGGACAATGCGGCGTGGCCCTGCCCCGCCAGGTGCAGCCGCCCCGCACGCGAGGATCCCTCGTCAGTCCCGTGCCGCAGGCTCGGGGTCCATTGCAGCAGCCGCGCGGGCGCGCAGCGCGGCACCTGCGGCGAGTGGCAGCGGCCCGCCGGTCCAGGGGCGCAGGCCAGCCGCATCCGCGGCGGCGATCGCCACCAGG
>JANNOT010000390.1:0-1536 GCA_031399375.1 Paraoceanicella sp. | reverse complement strand
CTCGATCCCAACGACATCGCCATCGCGCTCGGCGAGCGGGTGCTGAAGATCACCGGCCCGTCCGAAGAGATATCGGCGCGCGTCGGCCGGCTGAAACAATACCAGGCGATGCTCGACGACGCGAAGGACATCTCCTCGCGCACGCCCTTCTTCTGTTCAGGCTGCCCGCACAATTCCTCGACCAAGGTGCCCGAGGGGTCGCGCGCCTATGCGGGCATAGGCTGCCATTTCATGGTGCAATGGATGGACCGCGAAACCTCCGGCTTCACCCATATGGGGGGCGAGGGCGCGAACTGGATCGGCGAGGCGCCGTTCTCCACCCGGCCCCACGTGTTCCAGAACCTTGGGGACGGCACCTACAACCATTCCGGCATCCTTGCCGTGCGGGCGGCGGTCGCGGCGGGGACCAACATCACCTACAAGATCCTCTTCAACGACGCGGTCGCGATGACCGGCGGCCAGGCGAACGAGGGCGGGCTGAGCCCCCAGCAGATCGCCCAGGAGCTTGCCGCCATGGGGGTCAAGCGCATCGCCTGCGTCCATGACCCCAAGGAAGAGGTTGAAAAGACGACGTTTCCGGTTGGCGCCACATTCCACACCCGCGACGCGCTCGACGCCGTGCAGAAGGAATTGCGCGACGTTCCCGGCGTGTCGGCCATCGTCTATGTCCAGACCTGTGCCGCCGAAAAGCGCCGCCGCCGCAAGCGTGGCCTTTTCCCCGATCCCGACCGGCGGGTGTTCATCAACCCCGCCGTCTGCGAGGGCTGCGGGGATTGCGGCGTGCAGTCCAACTGCGTGTCGATCCTGCCGCTGGAGACCGAGTTCGGCCGCAAGCGCCAGATCGACCAGTCGTCGTGCAACAAGGATTTCTCCTGCATCCAGGGGTTCTGTCCGAGCTTCGTGACCGTCGAGGGCGCGGTGGTGCGCAAGGCCAAGGCGGCCGCGCTCGCGCTGCCCGCGCTGCCCGACCCCGTCCTGCCGCCCATCCGGGGCACGTTCAACATCGTGGTGACGGGCGTGGGCGGGACCGGGGTGGTCACCGTGGGCGCCATCCTCGCCATGGCCGCCCATCTGGAGGGCAAGGGGGCGGGGGTGATGGAGATGGCGGGGCTGGCGCAGAAGGGCGGCGCGGTCCACATCCATTGCAGGATCGCCGCGCAACCCGCTGATATTTCAGCCATTCGCGTGGCAGTTGGCGAGGCGGACGCGCTGGTGGGCGGCGATCTCGTCGTGTCGGCTGGGGCAAAGACGCTGGGCCTGACCGCGCGTGGCCGGACCCGCGCAGTGGTGAACGGGCACGAGATCATTACCGGCGCGTTCACCCGCGACACCGAGTTCCGCCTGCCGACCGAACGGCTCGCACTCGCGCTTCGGGCGCGGCTGGGCGAGGCGGCTGTCCAGTTCCTCGATGCGACCAGGCTGTCGGAAAAGCTTTTGGGTGACGCGATCTACGCCAATATCCTGATGCTGGGCGCGAGCTGGCAGGCGGGGCTGATCCCGCTCAGCCACGCGGCGATCACGCGGGCAATCGAGCTG
>JANNOT010000375.1:0-2770 GCA_031399375.1 Paraoceanicella sp. | reverse complement strand
GGGATCACGTCGAGGAACGGCGGAACGGCGAGCACCACGCCAGCCCCGCGCAGATATTCCCCGGCATGGACGCGCAGCTCGTAGACCCCGGCCCCCGCACCCTCGACCAGCGGCCCGTCGCAGCGCCAGTCGGCATTGGTGAGACGGTCGGCGATCCGCCCGGCATCCCCCCAGAGCTCCACCCGCAGCCCCGCCGCGGGCAGGCCGCGCGCCGTGTCGAGCACATGCGTCGTCACCCGTCCCACGCCCCCTCCGTTCGCAAGCGCAACAGGGGCATCAGGCGGGATTTGCCGCGCGATTGCAAGGGGCACGGGGTCAGATGTCGAGGCTGCCCTGGCTGTCGGCCGCCGCCTCGCGCGCGGCCTTACGGTACGTGTCGTTGCGCACCAGCGGCAGGCGCAGGGGCGGCGCGATCGAGGTCATCAGCGCCTCGATCGTCACGATCTGCACCCGCGTTCTCGCCCAGGAACCCGCGCATGGCCCGCAGCATCTCGGCCGCGTCGGTGTTGCCGCTGGTCTGGACCTGCCGGAATGCCTCCTCGGCCGTGTCGCCCCAGACCCAGGTGTCGTCGAACGCCTCGATCTGCGCCGCACTTCCCGCGCCCTCCGGCGCCTTGAACAGCACGTTGTAGGAGGCGTTGGAGTTGAAGGGCGGGTCGAGATAGACGAGGTCCACGCTCTCGTCGGCGATGTGGTCGCGCATCACGGTCAGGTTGTCGCCGTAGTAGAGGTGGTTCATCGGTCCTCCGCCGTTCGCGCCCGACTCTAGGGGGGAGGGGGGGCGGCGATCAAGCCCCCCACTGGCACCTGCCCCGGGCCGGGGCTAGGCTTCGTCCATGACCCAGCCCCGATTCATCCACCTGCGCACCCACACCGCCTATTCGCTGCTGGAGGGGGCGATCGGGGTCAAGGCGCTGCCGCGGCTCGCGCTCGAGGCGGGGATGCCTGCGGTGGCGATGACGGATACCAACAACCTCTTCGGTGCGCTGGAGTTCTCCGAATATGCCGCCGCGGCGGGGATCCAGCCGATCCTCGGCTGCCAGATGGACCTCGCCTATGCGCCCCCGCCCGGGCCGAACGAGCGCCCGGCGCCCGCGCGGCCGATCGTGCTTCTGGCCAAGGACGAGGCGGGGTACGGCAACCTGATGAAGCTGAGCTCGGCCGCGTATCTCGACTGCGGCGATGCGCTGCCCCATGTCGCGCGGGCGGCGCTTGCGGCCCATGCGGGGGGGGTGATCTGCCTGACGGGGGGTGCGTTCGGGCCGCTCGGCACGCTGATCCGCGACGGGCAGGCGGCGCGGGCCGAGGCGCTGCTGCTGGAGCTGCGCGGGCTTTTCGGCGACCGGCTCTATGTCGAGCTCCAGCGCCACGGCATGGCCGAGGAGGCGGCGGCCGAGGCGGGGATGGTGGCGCTCGCCTATGCCCATGACGTGCCCCTGGTCGCGACCAACGATGTCCATTTCGACCGGTCGGACATGTTCGATGCCCATGACGCGCTGATCTGCATCGCCGAGGGCGCCTATGTGGACCAGGCGGAGCCGCGCCGCCGCCTGACGCCCCAGCACCATTTCAAGGGGGCGGAGGCGATGGCGGCGCTCTTCGCCGATCTGCCCGAGGCGGTGGAGAGCACCGTCGAGATCGCGCAGCGCTGCGCGGTGCGGGCGAAAAAGCGCAAGCCGATCCTGCCGCGGTTTGCCGAGGACGAGGTGGCGGCGTTGCGCGCGCAGGCCCAGGCGGGCCTCGCCGCCCGGCTGGCCGCCGGGGCCGATGCAGCCCCGCCCGAGACCTATGCCGCGCGGCTCGATTTCGAGCTTGGCGTGATCGAAGGCATGGGCTTCCCGGGCTACTTCCTGATCGTCGCCGACTTCATCCAGTGGGCGAAGGCGCAGGGGATCCCCGTGGGGCCCGGGCGCGGGTCGGGGGCGGGCTCGGTCGTGGCATGGGCCCTGACCATCACGGATCTCGACCCGCTGCGCTACGGCCTCCTGTTCGAGCGGTTCCTCAACCCCGAGCGCGTGTCGATGCCCGATTTCGACATCGACTTCTGCATGGACCGGCGCGAGGAGGTGATCGCCTATGTCCAGGGCCGCTATGGCCGGGACCGGGTGGCGCAGATCATCACCTTCGGCGCGCTCCTGTCCAAGGCCGCGGTGCGCGACGTGGGCCGGGTGCTCCAGATGCCGTTCGGGCAGACGGACCGGCTGTCCAAGATGATCCCGGTGGAGGGGGTCAAGCCCGTGTCGATCGCCAAGGCGCTGGCCGAGGAGCCGCGGCTGTCGGAGGCGGCGGCGGCCGAGCCCGTGGTGGCGCGGATGCTCGACATTGCGGGGCGGCTCGAGGGGCTGCTCCGCAACGCATCCACCCATGCCGCGGGGGTGGTGATCGGGGACCGGCCGCTCGACGAACTGGTGCCGCTCTACCGCGACCCGCGCTCGGACATGCCCGCGACCCAGTTCAACATGAAATGGGTCGAACAGGCTGGGCTGGTGAAGTTCGACTTCCTGGGGCTGAAGACGCTGACCGTGATCGCGGCAACACTGGGGCTGCTGCGCGCGCGAGGGGTGGAGGTGGACATCGCCGCCATCCCGCTCGACGATCCCGCGACCTATGCGCTCTATGCCTCGGCCAATTCCGTCGCGATCTTCCAGGTGGAAAGCTCCGGCATGCGCGACGCGCTGCGCCAGCTTCGCCCGACCTGCATCGAGGACATCATCGCGCTGGTCGCGCTCTACCGCCCCGGGCCGATGGAGAACATCCCGAAGTTCTGCAA
>JANNOT010000309.1:0-4030 GCA_031399375.1 Paraoceanicella sp. | reverse complement strand
ATTGGCGGGGCTGGGCACGTCGCCCGTCAGGATGATGCGCTCGCGCGTCGCCTCGACCTTCGGGTCGGGGATCGGCAGGGCCGACAGGAGCGCCTTGGTATAGGGATGAAGCGGCGCGGCGTAGATCCCCGCCTTCGGCCCGATCTCTACCATCTTGCCAAGGTACATCACGGCCACCCGGTCCGCGATGTGCCGGACCATGGACAGATCGTGCGAGATGAAGAGATAGGTCAGGCCTAGCCGGTCCTGGAGATCCTCCAGCAGATTCACCACCTGCGCCTGAATCGAGACATCGAGCGCCGCGATGGGTTCGTCGCAGACGATGAAATCGGGCGACAGCGCCAGCGCCCGCGCGATCCCGATCCGCTGGCGCTGTCCACCGGAAAACTCGTGCGGGTAGCGGCTGGCGAATGCGGGGCTCATCCCGACGGCGTTCAGAAGCTCCTCGATCCGCGTGCGCTTGTCTGCGGCCCGCAGGTGTTCGTGCTCGTCCAGCGGCTCGCCGATGATCGAGCCCACGGTCATGCGCGGATTCAGGCAGGCCATGGGGTCCTGAAAGATCATCTGCATCCGCGGCCGCATCCGGCGCAGCGCATCGCCCGAAAGCTTCGCGATATCGGTCCCCTCGAAGAGAATCCGCCCCTCGGTCGCCTCGTAGAGCCGCAGGATCGTCCGTCCCGCGGTGGATTTGCCGCAGCCCGATTCACCCACCAGCCCCAGGGTCTCGCCACGGTGGATCTCGAAATCCAGCCGGTCCACCGCACTGATGACCCCGACCTGCCGCCGGAGCAGACCCGCGAGGATCGGGAAATGCTTCGACAGGCCCTCGACCCGGATCAGCGGCTCGGCGACCGTGTCAGGCATCCACCGCCTCCGCATGCGGCACGAAGGCGGGGGCGTCCCAGAAACAGGCGACGTCATGGCCCTGCCCCACCGGGCGGCGCTGCGGGTTTTCGGCCCGGCAGCGCGGCATCACATAGGTACAGCGCGGGGCAAAGGCACACGCGCTCGGCGCCGATCCCAGATAGGGCGGCTGGCCCGCAATGCTGCGCAGCCGCGTTCCCCGCCCGCCATCGAGCGCGGGCAGCGTTTCGAGCAGCGCCCGGGTATAGGGATGCTGCGGGTTGGCGAAAAGCGCGCCCACCGGCGCATGTTCCACGATCTGGCCCGCATACATGACCATCACCCGGTCGGCGATGCCCGCGACGACGCCAAGATCATGGGTGACCCAGATGATCGCCATGCCCAGCTCGCGGCGCAGCTTCTTCACCAGATCGATGATCTGCGCCTGGATCGTCACGTCAAGCGCCGTGGTGGGTTCGTCGGCGATCAGCAGCTTGGGGTCGCAGGCAAGTGCGATCGCGATCATCACGCGCTGGCGCATGCCGCCGGAAAACTGGTGCGGAAAATCGGCCAGCCGGTCCGCCGCGCGCGGGATGCCGACGAGCGTCAGGAGCTCCGCCGCCCGGGTCCGCGCGGCAGCCTTGCCCAGCCCCAGATGCGCGATCAGGGGCTCCATCACCTGGTAGCCCACGGTGAAGACGGGGTTGAGCGAGGTCATCGGATCCTGGAACACGAACCCCACCTCGCCGCCGCGCACCGCGCGCAGCTCGGCAGGCGTCAGCTTCAGCAGGTCGCGGCCCTGGAGCCGCACCGTGCCCGCCTCGATCCGTGCGGGCGGCATGGGCAGGAGCTTGAGGAGCGACATCATCGTGACCGATTTGCCCGAGCCACTCTCGCCCACCACGCCGAGCAGTTCGCCGGGCTTCAGGGCAAAGCTGACGCCGTTGACCGCATGGACCGCGCCATCCTGGGTGCCGAACACGGTGTGCAGCCCCTCGACCTCAAGCACAGGTCTGTCGGGGTGTTCCGCCGTCTCACCCGCGTCTGCCGCCAATGCCATCCCTCTGCCGCCGCCCCTTCCCACACAGGATAAGGCACAGATTTTGTGCGACGCCGCAACTTCTTATTCATATCCGCTTCTAGGGGTTGCAGTGCGGCGGGCAACGCTCAGCGATCGGGCAGCGGGATGAATTCAGCATCATCGCCCGGGGGCAGGTGGAAGCGCCCATGGGCCCAGTCCCCGGCCCGCCACGCCTCCTTGGCCGCCTCGATCCGCTCACGCGAGGAGGCGACGAAGTTCCACCAGATATAGCGCGGGCCGGGCATCGTGGCCCCGCCCAGCAGCATCAGCCGGGCGCCGCCCTCGCCCGCCTTCAGCGATACCCGGTCGCCGGGGCGGAACACCATCATGCGCCCCGCCTCGAACACCTCACCCGCGATGCTGACGGATCCGGTGCTGACATAGACCCCGCGGTCCTCGTGGTCGTCGGGCAGCGGAATGGCGGCGCCGGGGTCGAGCACCGCGTCGGCATAGAACATGTCCGAGAACACCTTCGCCGGGGCACGCGCGCCCCAGCCAGTGCCCAGGATCAGGCGCACGCGCTTGCCTTCGCCCTCCAGCAGCGGCAGCGCGTCCGCCGCGTGGTGGTGGAACGCGGGGTCGGTGTCCTCGTCCCCCTCGGGCAGGGCGACCCAGGTCTGGATGCCGAAGAGCTTTCGCCCCGCCCGGGCACGGTCGGCGGCCAGGCTGCGCTCGGAATGGGTGATCCCGCGCCCCGCGACCATCCAGTTCACCGCGCCCGGCTCGATGGCGAGCGAGGATCCCACGCTGTCGCGGTGGTGGATCGCCCCGTTATAGAGATAGGTGACCGTGCCGAGGCCGATATGGGGATGCGGGCGCACGTCGATCCCGCGCTCGGTCAGGAATTCCGCCGGACCCATCTGGTCGAAAAAGATGAAGGGGCCGACCATCTGCCGTTTGGGCGCGGGCAACGCTCGGCGCACCTCGAATCCGCCGATGTCGCGGGCGCGCGGGACGATCAGCGTCTCGATGGCGTCAATCCCCTCGCCTTCCGGGCAGATGGGGTCGAGGGTTGGGTTCCAGCTCATGGGCGCTCTCCGATATGCGGCGACAGCACGGATATGGTGCGCCGTCCGTGCGCCGTCGCGCAACGGTTTGGTGACGCGGCGGCGCCAGCGGCCGGTGCGTCGGGCCCGTCAGGGCAGGAACGGGCCAAGGATCATGTCGGGGGCCAGGGTGTTGTGACGGGACGGGGTATCGCGGCCGAAGGCGAAGGCCTGGCCCGATACCGGCGCGAACGCCACGACCGGGTGGCGCGACCAGTACGCGCCGCGCCGCACCCGCATCCGGCCGATATCGGCGTTGTCCTCGGCCACGTACATCGAGCTGACCATGGCGAAGGGGCCGCCCGTCACCTCGCCGCTCATCCACGCCTCGAGCACGAGCTCGTCGGGCCCCGCGGAGAGGATGGCAAGCTCTCCATGCCCCCCGGCCACGTAATCCACCCGGAACGTCATCGCGACCGGGTCGAAGCGCACACCCGACAGTTTCACGAGCGGCCGGCGGTCGGTCTCGATCGGCCCGAAGAGGAACGAGGTGCCATAGGGCGTCTCGGGATGCCCGTCGGGGGCGAGCGGCTTGGCCCGCCAGTAGCCATCGGCGGGGTAGAGGACGAGGATCTCCTCATCCCCCGTCGGTCGCTTGACCAGAAGCTGGAGGAGGTGGAGCCCCGGCCAGGTCCGCGCGCCCACGCTGACATCGACCAGTTCGGGCCGCCAGGAGTCGCGCAGCCGGTGGCCCTGGAGCCGGATGAAGGCATCCTCGTAGAGCACGTGGGATTGCAGGTCGAAATGCCAGACCGGCTGTTCGGGCCAGACGCAATTGGAGAAATCGGCGACCTTCGAGTGCTCTTCGACCGCAGGGAAGTAGAACGGATGGCGTGCCCGCACCTCGAACCGCCGGACCATGCCGTCGAGTGCGATCACCACGTTGTCCTGTTCGGCGCATTGGGTGACGTAGCCCCAGTCGCGGGCCGTCACGACCGCTTCCTCCTCGGCCCGGGCAGCGGTGACGACAAAAAGGACAAGCAGGACAAGGCAACGGCGCATGGCAAAATCTCCGTCGACCCCGACGGGATGCGGGGCCCGTCGCGGGCTGTCAAGCACC
>JANNOT010000243.1:0-1880 GCA_031399375.1 Paraoceanicella sp. | reverse complement strand
CGTCGAGCCGGAACGGCGTCGTCAGGCAATAGGGATAGGCGGCGCGGCGCCGGGCGAGATGGGTGCCCACCCTGGGATGGCGGGCAAAGGCGAGGTCGAGCTGCGGGGTCACGCGCGGAACAGGACCTCACGCTCCAGATGCGCCACCACGGCGTCGATGCCCACGAGGTTCCGGCAGTCGGTGACGAGCACCGGGCGCCCGGCGCGCACCGCCTGCGCCTCCTCGATCATGCGGGGCAGGTTGGCGCCGACATGGGGCGCGAGGTCGGCCTTGTTGATGACGAGCAGGTCGCAGCGCACCACCCCTGGGCCGCGCTTCCTCGGGATGTCGTCCCCCCCCGCCACGTCGATCACGAACATCCAGAAATCGGTGAGATCGCGGGAGAAGGTGGAGGCGAGGTTGTCCCCCCCGCTCTCGATCAGGATGAGCTCGAGCCCCGGGAACCGCCGCTCGAGATCATCCGCCGCCTCGATGTTCAGCGTCGGATCCTCGCGGATCACGGTGTGGGGGCAGGCCCCGGCCTCGACGGCCGACACCCGGGCGGGGTCGATCAGGCCGGACCGGCGCACACGTTCTGCATCCTCGTGGGTCACGAGGTCATTCGTGACGACCGCGAGGTCCACCCCCCGCGCGCCCAAGGCCGCGATCAGCCGTTCGACCATCGCGGTCTTGCCCGAGCCCACCGGCCCGCCGATGCCCACCCGTGCGGCGGTCATCGCAGCATGTACCGCCGGTTCAGCGGCACCTCGGCGGCGGGGTCGCACATCAGGAGGCGCCCGTCGGCACGCACCTCGAAGGTCTGGGGGTCCACCTCGATCTGGGGCAACGCGGCGTTGCGCACCATGTCGGTCTTGCGCAAGCCCCGCACGCTGTCGATCTGCACGAATTTCTTCGCGCATTGCAGTCGCTCGCGCGTCCCCGCCTCGATCGCGAGCTTCGAGACGAAGGTGACGCCCAGGTGATGCCGCGCGGTCCCGATCGCGCCCCACATCGGGCGCTGCACGATGGGCTCGGCCCCGATCTGGCTGCCGTTCCCATCGCCCATGGCGCACCAGGCGACATAGCCCGACTTGATCACCATCCAGGGCTTCGCCCCGAACGAATGCCGCGGCCAGAGCACGAGGTCCGCCATCCGCCCGGGCTGGATCGAGCCGACATGGGCCGAGATCCCCACCGCGATGGCCGGATTGATGGTGTACTTCGCGACATAGCGCTTGATCCGCTCGTTGTCCGCCCGCGCCGTCGTCTCCTCGGGCAGGCGACCCACCCGGCTCTTCATCACGCTGGCGAGCTGCCAGCATTTCGCGACATTCTCCGCCAGCCGCCCCATCCCTTGCGTGTCGGTCGCAAAGCACGAGATCGCGCCCATGTCGTGCAGGAAATCCTCCGCCGCCATGGACTGGGGGCGGATCCGCGCCTCGGCAAAGGCCACATCCTCGGGCAGGCGGTAGTTCATGATGTGGGCGAGCATGGTCATCGGCACCCCCTCCTCTAGCGCATAGGCCGTGAAGGGGTTGGTGGGGTTGGTCGAGGAGGGGATGACGTTGGCCCAGGAATTGACGCGGAGCAGGTCCGGCGCATGGCCGCCCCCCGCCCCCTCCACATGGTACATGTGGATCGTCCGCCCCTCGACGGCGGCCATCGTGTCCTCGCAGAACCCGAACTCGTTGATCGTGTCGGTGTGCAGGTGCACGGCGAAATCGTTGCGGTCGGCGGCGATCAGGCTGCCGTCGATCACGGCGGGCTGCGCGCCCAGATCCTCGTGGATCTTTACCCCCAGCGCGCCGCCAGCGACCGATTCCTCGACCGCCCCGGGATCCGAGGCCCCGCGGCCAAGGAACCCGAAGTTCAGGCAGTAGTGGTCCGCCCCCCGGATCAG
>JANNOT010000164.1:0-1545 GCA_031399375.1 Paraoceanicella sp. | reverse complement strand
GGCTCGACCTTGTAGGACACCTTCTTGACCGGCGAGAACAGGGCGTCGACCGAGATCAGGCCGATGGGCGCATCCTCGGGGCGGTTCTTGTCGGCGGCGACATAGCCCTTGCCGGTCGCCACGGTCAGTTCCATGTGGACCGCGGCGCCGTCGTCGAGGTGACAGATCACGTGCTCGGGGTTCAGGACCTCTATGCCGTTGCTCACCTGGATCTCGCCCGCCGTCACCACACCCGGCCCTTTGGCGGCGAGCGACACACGCTTCGGCCCCTCGACCTCCATCTTCAGCGCCACGCCCTTGAGGTTCAGGACGATGTCCGTCACATCCTCGCGCACGCCCGGGACGGACGAGAATTCGTGCAGCACGCCGTCGATCTGCACCGCCGTGATCGCCGCCCCCTGCAACGAGGACAAGAGCACGCGCCGGAGCGCATTGCCGAGCGTCAAACCGAAGCCCCGCTCGAGCGGCTCTGCCGTCGCCACCGCCTGCCGCTTCGCATCCTGACCCGCACGGATATCGAGCTGTTGCGGGCGTATCAGTTCCTGCCAGTTCTTGTGGATCATCCTTTGGTCCTCCATTCTCGCCCGAAGGATCGGATCCAGCGATCCGGGCACCCGAGGAAAGGCAAAAGCGGCCGCCGCGGAGGGTCCCCTCCGCCGCAGACCGCTGAAAACATGTCAGACGCGGCGACGCTTGGGCGGCCGGCAGCCGTTATGGGCGATCGGGGTCACGTCGCGGATCGATGTCACGGTAAAGCCCACGGCCTGCAGGGCGCGCAGCGCGGATTCGCGCCCCGACCCGGGGCCCTGCACCTCGACCTCGAGCGTGCGCATCCCGTGTTCCTGCGCCTTCTTGCCGGCATCCTCGGCGGCGACCTGGGCGGCGTAGGGGGTGGACTTGCGCGACCCCTTGAAGCCCATCGTGCCGGCAGACGACCATGCGATGGCGTTGCCCTGGGCATCCGCGATCAGGATCTTGGTGTTGTTGAAGCTCGAATTCACATGCGCGACGCCGGAGACGATGTTCTTGCGTTCCTTGCGCTTGGGCGCCGCGCGCTTTTCCCGTGCCATTCCCGGCTCTCCTTACTTCTTCTTGCCGGCGATCGGCTTGGCGGGGCCCTTGCGGGTCCGGGCGTTGGTATGGGTCCGCTGGCCGCGCACCGGCAGGCCGCGGCGATGCCGCAGGCCGCGGTAGCAGCCCAGATCCATCAACCGCTTGATGTTCACGGCAACTTCGCGCCGCAGGTCGCCCTCGACCTTCACGTTGGCGTCGATATGCTCGCGGATCGCCAGCACCTCGGCATCCGAGAGCTGGTTGACCCGGCGCTGTTCGTCGATCCCGACCGAGGTGCAGATCTCGCGGGCCTTCGACTGACCGATGCCATGGATATAGGTGAGCGCGATGTGCACCCGTTTGGCAGTGGGAATGTTAACGCCCGCGATGCGTGCCACGTCTCAAGCTCCGTTTCTCTCACGCCCCGTCCAGGGGCCAGTGTCGTCGTGCAGACCCGGGGATGCCCAGGTCGCGCCCCGCGCGCCCTTGACG
>JANNOT010000137.1:0-2742 GCA_031399375.1 Paraoceanicella sp. | reverse complement strand
GGACAGTCGAGAACGGACCGGGAGGGTCAGGCATGGATGCGGGTCAACGGGTCGAGGCAACGCTGCAGGCGGCGATCAGGCGTACGGTCACGTCCGATGCGCCGCCCCGGCTGGGGGCCGCCCTGTCCTATGCGCTTTTCCCCGGCGGCGCGCGGGTGCGACCGCAGCTCTGCCTCACGGTGGCAGCCGCCTGCGGCGACGATGCGCCCGCGGTTTCGGCGGCGGCAGGGGCCGCGATCGAAATGATCCATTGCGCCAGCCTGGTGCATGACGACCTCCCCTGTTTCGACGATGCCGATACCCGCCGCGGCAAGCCCTCGGTCCACCGCGCCTACAGCGAGCCGCTCGCCCTGCTCGCCGGGGACGCGCTGATCGTGGGTGCGTTCGAGATCCTCGCCCACGGGACCCGCACGAAGCCCGCGCGCCTCGGGACGATGGTCACCCTGCTCGCCCGCGCCACCGGCCTTCCGCTCGGCATCTGCGCGGGGCAGGGGTGGGAGAGCGAGGCGAAGATCGACCTGTCCGCCTATCACCAGGCCAAGACCGGCGCGCTCTTTGTCGCCGCCACCATGCTCGGCGCTGCGGCAGCCGGGCGGGACCCGGCACCCTGGCACGAGCTTGGCGCCCGGATCGGCGAGGCGTTCCAGGTGGCCGACGACCTGCGCGATGCGCTGCTGACCGAGGCGGAGCTTGGCAAGCCGGCGGGCCAGGACGCCGTCCATGCCCGCCCGAACGCCGTCGCCGAACACGGGATCGAGGGCGCGGTCGACAAGCTGCGCTCGATCCTCGCCGGTGCCGTCGCCTCGATCCCCGCCTGTCCGGGCGAGGCGCGGCTCGCCGATATCGTGCGCCTTCAGGCCAAGCGCCTGACCCCGCAGCAATTCGCCCAGACCGCCGCCTGAGCGGGGGCCATGCCCCCGATCCTCGAGCGCCTGCGCGCCTGGCGCAACGCGCGGGTCGCCGATCCACGCTTTCAGGCCTGGGCTGCGGCGTTCCCGCTGACCCGGCCGCTGGTCCGGGCCGAGGCTGCGGCGCTTTACGATCTCGTGGCGGGCTTTGTCTATTCCCAGGCGGTGGCAGCGGCGGTCGCGCTCGATCTTCCCGAGGCGCTGGCAGAGGGGCCGGCAACGGCCGCGGCGCTGGCACCCCGGCTTGGGCTGCCTGTGGACGGGGCGGAGCGGCTGCTGATGGCCTGCGCCGCGCTCCGCCTCGCGGACCGGCTGCCCGACGGACGGTTCGCCCTTGCGCAGCGGGGTGCGGCGCTGATGGGCGCGGCGGGCGTTCGCGACATGGTGCGCCACCACAACCTGTTCTATGCCGACCTCGCCGATCCGGTGGCCCTGCTGCGGGGCGGGGCCGACACGGCGCTGCGCCGGTACTGGTCCTATGTCGGGGGCGCCAACACCCATGCCATGACGGCCGAGGAGGCCGCGCCCTATTCCGCGCTGATGGCCGCGTCCCAGGCGATGGTTGCCGAGGAGACGCTGGCGACCGGCGCCCTGCGGGGCGCCCGGCATCTGGTGGATGTGGGCGGGGGCGAGGGGGCGTTCCTCGCCGCCGCGGCGGCCGCCGATCCCGCATTGCGGGTCACGCTCTTCGACCTTCCCGCCGTGGCGGACCGCGCCATAGCACGGTTCGCGGCGCTCGGCCTGTCGGGGCGGGCGGTGGCGATCGGCGGCAGTTTTCGCGACGACCCGGTCCCCCCCGGTGCCGACACGCTGTCGCTGATCCGGGTCCTCTACGACCATGACGACGACGTCGTGGGCCGCCTGCTCGCTGCCGCGCGCGCCGCGCTGCCGCCCGGCGGGCGCATCGTGATCTCCGAACCCATGTCGGGCGGCGCGCGGCCGAGCCGGGTAGGCGATGTCTATTTCGCGTTCTACACCCTCGCCATGGGCACCGGTCGGCCCCGCTCGCCCGCGCGGATCGCCGAGCTGCTGCGTGCCACGGGCTTCGACCGGGTCCGTGTGCCGCGCATGCGCCGCCCGTTCGTGACGCAGGTCGTCACGGCCCGGGCCGCATAAGTGTCAACCTGGACGCACGGTGAGCGTAAACATAACTTGACATAAATTTACGTCAGTCTAGTCTTACACATGTACCAAGGAGGCCACCCCGCGATGCTCGCGTGAGGGGAGGGGCCCAGGAAGAAGAAAGGGAGCAGGGGGATGGAGACGACAGCGGTCCTGATGGGCGGCCCCCGTTCCATCGCCCTTTCCCCCCTCGCGCTCACCGCACCGCAGGACGGCGACGTGGTCGTCGAGATCCGCCATTCGGGCATCTCCACCGGGACCGAGAAACTGCTCTGGTCCGGCACGATGCCGACATTCCCCGGCATGGGCTATCCCCTCGTCCCCGGATACGAATCGGTGGGTGAGGTCGTCGAGGCCATGCCCGGGTCCGGCCGCCGGGCGGGTCAGCGCGTGTTCGTGCCGGGTGCCGACTGCTACCGCCCGGTGCGCGGCCTGTTCGGGGGTGCGTCGCGGCGCATCGTGACCCGGGGCGCCCGGGTCGTCCCGCTCGATCCCGGGTTGGGTCCAGAGGGGGTCCTGATCGCCCTGGCCGCCACCGCGCGCCATGCCATTGCCGGAGTGCACACCGCGCTGCCCGACCTGATCGTCGGGCACGGCGTCGTGGGGCGGCTGCTCGCCCGCCTGACGCTCGCCGCGGGCGGACCCGCGCCGATGGTCTGGGACGTGGACGCAACGCGGCTTCAGGGGGCGGCGGGCTATCCCGCGTCCCGAC
>JANNOT010000114.1:0-9802 GCA_031399375.1 Paraoceanicella sp. | reverse complement strand
CCCATGGGGCCGCTCGAACTGGCCGATTTCATCGGGCTCGACACCTGCCTCTCGATCATGAACGTCCTTCACGAAGGGTTGGCCGACACGAAATATCGCCCCTGCCCGCTTCTGGTGAAGTATGTCGAGGCTGGCTGGCTGGGGCGAAAGACCCAGCGGGGCTTTTACGACTACCGCGGCGAGACGCCGGTCCCGACGCGCTGAGCGAAACACTCTGTCGCAGCCCGTCCGCTTGGCCGTCGGTGTGCACCGGGATACCTCAGGGCGGGAAAGGGGACGATGATGCTGATCCGGACCGGTCTTTTCGCCGTGGCTGCGGCGGTGGCATGGGCGGGGGGGACCCTCGCGGCGCCCTACGCCGTCGACCCCGACCATACCGCGATCACCTTCACGGCGAGCCATCTGGGGTTCTCGCTGGTCCATGGCCGGTTCGAGCGGTTCGCCGCCACGATCGACTTCGACCCCGAGGCAATCGAGGCGACACAGGTGCGTATCGAGCTCGACCCGGGCAGCGTCGACACCGGATCCAAGACGCGCGATGTCCATCTGCGGACCTATCCCGACCTTTTCGATGTGGGTCAGTTCCCGACCATCACCTTCGTGTCCACCGCCGTGGAGCTGACGAGCGCCGAGACCGCCCGGATGACCGGCGATCTCACCCTGCGCGGGGTCACCCGGCCCGTGACGTTCGACGTCCGGCTGAATGCCCGCGGGGTCACGCCGCTGTCCCAGGGGCGCGAGGTGGTGGGCCTGACCGCCACGGCAGAGATCGACCGCACGCAATTCGGCATGGGCTTTGCCGCCCCCGCCGTCAGCGCGGTCATCCCGGTGCGCATCGATCTTGAGATGTCGCCGGTCGAGTGAGGGAGCGGGGATCATGGGACTGAGAAACACCGAACACGGCTGGGGCTGGCCCGCGCGGGCCCTGCACTGGGGCGTCGCGGCGGTCATCGTGTTCATGTCCGGCCTCGGGCTCTACATGACCAATGCCTTTGCGCCCGGGGATCTGGCCGCATTCGCGTCCTACCAGCTCCACAAGAGCTGGGGTTTCGTCGTCTTCGTCCTCGTCGTCCTGCGGGTGGTCTGGCGGCTGTCGCACCGCACGGCGCCCGAACTGCCCTCCGCGATGCCGGGGTGGGAGCGCGTCCTGTCCCAGGGTGTGCATGTCGCGCTTTACACGCTGATGTTCGCGCTGCCCCTGACGGGCTGGCTGATGGTGTCCGCCTCGCCCCTTCAGGACATGGGGGTCGCGAACAAGGTGTTCGGCCTCTTCGAGATGCCCGATCCGTTCGTGCCAGGATCGGCGGCGCTCAGCGACACGTTCAAGGAGTTGCACGGGGCGGTGTGGTGGGGGCTGATGGGCACGCTCGTGCTCCATGTGCTGGGGGCGCTGAAGCACCACTACGTCACGCGTGACCGGGTCCTGTCGCGGATGGTGCGGGGGCGCTAGGCCCCCTCGCCGAAAAGCCCGCCGACCAGGGCTTCGAGCGCGGCGGCGAGGGCAGTCGCCTCGGGCCCCTCGGTCATGATCTCGATTTCCGCCCCCTTGCCAGCCGCAAGCATCAGGAGGCCCATGATCGAATCGCCCGACACGGTCACCCCCTCGCGCGTCACCGTCGCCGTGGCGTCGAACTGCTCGACGGTCTCGACGAATTTCGCCGAGGCGCGGGCATGCAGGCCCTTCTCGTTGCGGATGGTCAGCCGCAAGGCTCGGCTCATGAGGCGGCGGCGCGCCCGCTGGCCAGGATCGCCCCGGCGGAATTGATGTATTTGCGCCCCGAATCGACGGCGCAGCGCACCGCCTCGTCCAGCGGCAGGTGCCGCGCCTTGCCGAGCTTGACCAGGAGCGGCAGGTTGGCGCCGTAGATGACCTCCACCTTTCCCAGGCCGCAGGCGGCCATGGCGAGGTTGGAGGGGGTGCCCCCGAACATGTCCGAGATCACGACGACCCCGGCCCCGTCCTGCACGTCCCGGACGGCCGTGCAGATTTCGTCGCGCTTGGCGCGCAGATCGTCATCGGGGGCGATGCTGATCGCGCGCGTCCCCCCCTGCCGGCCCACCACATGCTCCATCGCCGACAGGAATTCCTGCGCGAGGCCGCCATGGGCCACAATCACCAGACCGATCATCGGTCCCCTTCCCCTTGGGCTGCCGGACATCACACGCCCTGCCGCTCCAGTTCCCGGTGGCGAATAGACACGGGCCAGCCTTCCTGCACAAGCCGCTTCGCCGTCGCCTCGGCGACGACCACCGAACGGTGCTTGCCGCCCGTGCACCCCAGACCGATACACAGGTAAGCCTTTCCTTCCGCTTTATACGCAGGCAGCAGATGCAGAATTAGGTCGACAAGGCGGCCGAAAAACGGCGTGAACCGGGGGTCGGCCTCGACATGGGCCGCAACCAGGGGGTCGCGCCCGTCGCGCCCGCGCAGGTCGTCCACCCAATGGGGATTGCGCAGGAATCGCAGGTCGAACTGGAGGTCGAGCGCGCGCGGCGTGCCGCGCTTGAACGAAAAGCTTTCGAGCAGGACGCCGAGCCCCGGCCCGCCCCCGGGGGCGAAATGGCGCCCGATCTCGGCCTTCAGCTCATGGGGGGTAAGATCGGAGGTATCGATGACGACATCCGCGAGCGGGCGCAGGGGTGCCAGCAGCGCAGCCTCGCGCAGCAGGCCCGCCTCGGGCCCCTCGCCCTGGGCAAGGGGATGGCGGCGGCGCGTCTCGGAAAACCTCCGCAGCAGCGCCTCGGGCCGCGCGTCGAGGTAAAGGAGCGTGACATGACGCCCCGGCGCGGCCGAGATCGCCGCCCGCGCGGCGGCGACGCTCTCGGCCGAGAAGCCGCGGGTCCGGGCATCGACCCCGATGGCGAGCGGCCGGTCGAGTGTGTCCGCCGTCACCAGCCGCGGTAGGAAGGCGAGCGGCAGGTTGTCGATCGCCTCGAACCCCAGATCCTCGAGCGCACGGATCGCCGTGCTGCGCCCCGCGCCGGCCGGTCCGGTCACCAGCACCACGTCGGCCCGCGGGTCGATGGGACGCGCATCTCCATGCACGGGATGCGCGGCCATCATGCCCCGCCCTCCCGCTCCTCAGCCCGCAGCCACGCCACGATCGCCTCCGCCAGGACCGGATGCCCCGCACCAGAGATGAGGGGAACGGCGACGCCGTGCAAGATGCTGCGTCGCAGCGGTGGCAATCGTTGCTCCGACGCAAGGTCGAGATCGACGGCGAGCGCGAGCGCCACCTCGTCGAGATGGCGCATCCGCAGGATGCCGACGCCGCGCACCTCGATCAGCCCGAGCGTCTCGTCGGGCGCGCGGGCGATCAGGGCCGCGCCGCGCGAGACGACCCAGACCCGGTCATCGGCGACAAGATCGGCACCAAGCGCCATCAGGCGCAGGGCCAGCGAGGATTTGCCCCGCCCCGAGGCACCCAGGATCAGCACCCCTGCCCCGTCGAGCGCCACGGCCGAGGCATGCAGGAGCTGCGCCCCGTTCACCCGGCCCTCACTGGGGCAGCTCGACGCAGAAGCGCGCGCCCTGTCGCGGCGCGTCGGGTCCCGCGTCGGCATCGCGCCGGTTCTCGGCCCAGATCCGCCCGCCATGCGCCTCGACGATCTGGCGCGAAATCGCGAGCCCGAGGCCGGAATGATTGCCGAAATCGCGTTGCGGGCGCTCGGAATAGAACCGCTCGAACACATCGCGCAGGTTCTCGTCTGGGATCCCCGGGCCGGTGTCGGATACCGTGATCCGCGTGCCCCCATCGCCCAGCCGCTCTGCCGCGACCTCGACCCGGCCCCCGGACGGCGTGAACGATATCGCGTTCGCGATCAGGTTGACGAACACCTGCGCCAGCCGCCCTTCGAGCCCCAGGGTTGTCAGCGGATCGTCCGGCAGGGTCGCGACGAGTGTCACCCCCACCTCGCGCGCCTTGGCGCCGTTGAAATCCACCAGGTTGGTCAGAAGCTCGGTGAGCGGAAAGGCCGCCATCTCCTCGCGCACCATTTCCGCGTCGAGCCGCGAGGCATTGGAGATGTCGGTGACGAGCCGGTCGAGCCGGACCACGTCCTTCTCGATGACGCTCAGAAGCCGCGCCCGCGCCTCGTCGCTGCCGGCCACGCGAAGGGTTTCCACCGCAGAGCGCAGCGATGTCAGCGGGTTCTTGATCTCGTGCGCGACATCGGCGGCAAAGACCTGGATCGCCTCGATCCGGTCATAGAGCGCCTCGGTCATCCGCCGCATCGCCCCCGACAGATAGCCGATCTCGTCCGGCCGCCCGGTCAGGTCGGGGATGCGGATGCGCTGGGGGTTCATCAGCCGCCCCTTGGGCCCGTCGCCCATCTCGGCCGCCTCGGCCAGGCGCCGCAGGGGGCGGGCGATCGTCCGGGCGAGCACGAGCGACAGGAGCACCGAGATGATCGTCGCGACGCCGAAGACCTGGAGGAGCTTGTCCCGCTCGGTCCGCAGGATCAGGTCCACCTCGCCGGGCAGGGTGCTGACGCGAACCGCACCGATCACGGCCTCGCCGCGTCTGATCGGCAGGGCGACCGCGACAATCAGTCGCCCCTCGGCATCGTCCAACCGCCGCCCGTCGGGCAGGCCGGACAGGGCGGTCAGGACGATGTCGTCGGCGACCTCGCCGGGGATCAGGGTATCGGGACCGCCGGGGCTTTGGTCGAGCTGCGGCGGGCGCGGGCGCGTGGCCGCCTGCCCCCCGACCGCAGCCCCGTCCCCAGCCCCGTCGGCCGCCGCAGGCCCGCCGGTATCATAGAGCAGCGCCCCGGTCTGGTCGTAGACCTGCGCCCGGCTCGGCTCTGACGCGGCGAAGATTCCCATCAGGCGCACGGCCGCGGCCACGCTTTGCTCGCGTGCCGCTGCGCTTCCGAACGCCGCGGGGGCAAAGGCGGCGAAGCCCTGCGAGATCACCCGCGCCTCGACGACCAGCGCCCGCTCGCGCTGCGCGAGCAACCCCTCGTCCAGTGGCGTGACGTAGAGCACCCCCACGACCAGCGCGCCGATTCCAAAGATGTTGAACGCGATGATGCGCCGGGCGAGCGGCGATCGGGTGCGGAACTGCGGCACAGGGCGGACCGTCCACAGCGCCTGCGCTTCGTCGGCCGCCGCGTCACGCGCGGTTCCGACGGGTGGACCTTGCCCGCGCGCCGCCGGGTCCCCCGCCTGCGGTGCCACGGGCCTCACGCCTCCTTGTAGCGATAGCCGACGCCGTAGAGCGTTTCGATCGAATCGAACGTGTCGTCCACGTCGCGGAACTTTTTCCGGACCCGCTTGATGTGGCTGTCGATGGTCCGGTCGTCGACATAGACCTGATTGTCATAGGCCGCATCCATCAGCTGGTCGCGGCTCTTCACGAATCCCGGGCGAAGGGCCAGCGCCTGAAGGATCAGGAACTCCGTCAGGGTCAGGTTCACGGACTGCCCGCGCCAGAACACCGAATGGCGCAAGGGGTCCATGGTCAGGGTGCCGCGTTCGATCACCTTCTCGGCCTCCGACCGCTCGCGCCCGCCCTCGCTGACCTCGCGGCGGCGCAGGACCGCGCGGATCCTCTCCACCAGCAAGCGCTGGGAGAACGGCTTGCGGATATAGTCGTCCGCCCCCATCCGCAGGCCCAGCACCTCGTCCACCTCGTCGTCCTTGGACGTGAGGAAGATGACCGGAAGGTCGGTCTTCTGGCGCAGGCGCCGCAGCACCTCCATCCCGTCCATCCGGGGCATCTTGATGTCGAGCACTGCGAGATCCGGCGGGGTCTGGCCAAGCGCCACGAGGGCCGAGGCCCCGTCGGTGTAGCTGCGCACCTCGAACCCTTCGGCCTCGAGCAGGATCGTCACCGATGTCAGGATGTTCCTGTCATCGTCAACCAGCGCAATCACGGCCATGCCTTGCCTTCCCGTCTCTTGCCTTGCACCCCATCTTCGCCGGATGTCCCCCCGACTATGGACGGGAACGATACCGACTTGGAGCGCGTTCCGCAAACGTGCCGCGTTTACGCTGATTTCTGCCTGCGGGGATGGTTTCCAAAACGTGGAAGGGTGGCGTCGCGGGGCTGTCGTGGTATAAATCCTGAGGTGTGCGCGACAGGAATCGTAACTTTCTGTCGCGACGGGGTTTTCCCCGTCCGCTGCGCTACATCTGGGAAGAACGGGCAGGGTCGTCGCAGTCCCGGTCCCGCTGGTGAAGGGGGGGGAACGCTCGGCATGGATACTGGTATCGTCAATCCGGCTCGTCGGCTGGGGGATATGGGCGTGGCAGGCACCGGTGCGACCCATTACAACCTGACCGAGGCGGGCCTGATGCAGGCGGCGATCCTGCGGGGCGAGGGCGAACTTGGCCAGGGCGGCACGCTTCTGGTCACCACCGGCAGGCATACGGGCCGGTCGCCGAATGACAAGTTCGTGGTGCGCGATCCTTCGGTCGAGCCACATATATGGTGGGAGAACAACAGGCCCATGGAGCCTGCGGCCTTCGCGCGGCTTCACGCCGACATGCTCGCCCATCTCCAGGGGCGCGAGGTGTTCGTCTCCGACCTCCACGCCGGGGCGGATCCGGCACATCAGATCAATGTCCGCCTCGTGACGGAATTGGCGTGGCACGCGCTCTTCATCCGCCACCTGCTGCGGCGCCCGGATGCGGCGGCCCTGCGGGAGTTCGTCGAGGATTTCACCATCCTGAACTGCCCGAGCTTCAAGGCCGACCCCGTGCGCCACGGCTGCCGGACCGAGACCGTCATTGCCATCAGCTTCGAGCAAAAGCTGGTTCTGATCGCCGACACGTCCTATGCGGGCGAAAACAAAAAGTCGGTGTTCTCGATCCTGAACTATTTGCTTCCCGAAAAGGGCGTGATGCCGATGCATTGCTCGGCCAACCACGCGCCGGGCGATCCGGAGGACGTGGCGATCTTCTTCGGCCTGTCGGGGACGGGCAAGACCACGCTCAGCGCTGATCCCGGTCGCGTGCTGCTCGGCGATGACGAGCATGGATGGTCGGACGAGGGCACGTTCAATTTCGAGGGCGGCTGTTACGCCAAGACCATCAGCCTGAGCGCCGAGGCCGAGCCGGAGATCTTCGCGACCACCACGCGTTTCGGCACGGTGATCGAGAACATGGTCTATGACCCGCACACCAAGGCGCTCGATTTCGAGGACAGCTCGCTGACCGCCAACATGCGCTGCGCCTATCCGCTCGACGCGATATCGAATGCCAGCGCGACCTCGGTCGGCGGGCATCCGCGCAACATCATCATGCTGACCTGCGATGCCTATGGCGTGCTGCCCCCCATCGCCCGCCTGACCACGGCGCAGGCCGTCTACCATTTCCTGTCCGGCTTCACGTCGAAGGTGGCCGGGACGGAAAAGGGCGTGACCGAGCCCCAGCCCACCTTTTCCACCTGCTTCGGCGCCCCCTTCATGCCGCGCAGGCCAGAGGTCTATGGCGCGCTTCTGCGCGACAAGATCGATACCCACGGCGCGACATGCTGGCTGGTCAATACCGGCTGGACCGGCGGTGCCTATGGGACGGGGCGGCGCATGCCAATCCGGGCGACCCGCGCGCTGCTGACGGCCGCACTGAACGGGTCGCTCGCCCAGGCGCGATTCCGCAGCGATGCCAATTTCGGCTTCGACGTTCCGCTCCATCTCGACGGGGTCGAGGACAGCCTGCTCGACCCACGCCGGACATGGGCGGACAAGGCCGCCTATGACGCGCAGGCCGCACGGCTCGTCGCCATGTTCTCGGACAATTTCGCAAAATACGCCGACCATGTGGGGGCGGACGTGATCGCGGCGGCGCCCACGGCGGCCTAACTTTATTCCCTGTGCGGCGGTCCCGGTGATGGATTGTTGCGCGGGGTCCGTTGACGGGGCCGGGCATTCGGACTAGGTTCCCCGCAATCGCAGCATGTGCTGCCGCGTCGCACCATCGTCGATCCGAGGGGGGTCTCCATGCTCGATACCGTTCGCAGTCCGGGCCGCACTCTGGACGGCGGGGCGGACCGTGCGCCGCGCCTGGCTGATCTGCTCGCGACCTGCGCCGCGGCCCTGCCTGCGGCCGAGGCCCTCCTGGCTGCCGGACGTGCGGCGCTGTCCGATCACGTCGCGGTTGGGCACAAGGTGTCGGGCAAGGCGCTCGAAGGGGCGCAGTTTGCCGCCCATGCGCTCGCCTGGACTGCGACCTATGTCGAGAGCTTGCGCCAGACCCTCGCCTGGGCCGAGGCGCTCGAGGCCGAGGGACGCTTCGGCGAGACCGAGGCGCTCATCCTCCAGATCGGCTTCGGCGAATACCTCGCGCAGCTTGGCGGTGGCATCCCGATGAGCCAGGGCGAGATGGCGCGGCCCCGCGATCTCGGCATCGACGCGGCCGATCATCTCGACCATCCCGCCGTCGCGACCCTGATTGCCCGGGGCAACACCGACGCCGCCCGTGCCCGCCTCGCCGCGCTGATGCTCGAGCAGGAGGGGGCGGCAAGCTACGGCGCCACCGGGCTCGACGGCGAGATGGAGATGATCCGCGACACCTTCCGCCGCTTCGTCGCGGACCGGGTGCTGCCCCATGCCCATGGCTGGCACCAGCGCGATGAGCTGATCCCGATGGACATCATCACGGAAATGGCCGACCTCGGCGTCTTCGGCCTGACGATCCCCGAGGAGTTCGGCGGCGCGGGCCTCGGCAAGCTCGCCATGTGCGTGGTGTCCGAGGAGCTGTCGCGCGGCTATATCGGCGTGGGCTCGCTCGGCACCCGGACCGAAATCGCGGCCGAGTTGATCCTCTGCGGCGGGACCCCGGCGCAGAAGGCCCACTGGCTGCCGAAGCTCGCCTCGGGCGAGACGCTGCCCACGGCCGTCTTCACCGAACCCAACACGGGCTCCGACCTCGGGTCCCTGCGCACCCGCGGGGCGCAGGACGGGGATGCCTGGGTCCTGACCGGCAACAAGACCTGGATCACCCATGGCGGGCGCGCCGACGTGATGACCGTCCTCGCCCGCACGGTGCCGGGCACGACCGATCACACCGGCCTGTCGATGTTCCTCGCCCCCAAGACCCGCGGCACCGATGCCGACCCCTTTCCCGACGCGACCATCGCGGGGGGAGAGATCGAGGTCCTGGGCTACCGCGGGATGAAAGAATACACTCTGGCGCTCGACGGCCACCGCGTCCCGGCCGACGCGCTCCTGGGCGGGGTCGAGGGCCAGGGCTTCCGCCAGCTCATGCAGACCTTCGAGAGCGCGCGCATCCAGACCGCGGCCCGCGCGATCGGCGTGGCGCAGTCCGCGCTCGATCTCGCCCTGCGCTATGCGCGCGACCGGATCCAGTTCGGCAAGCCGCTCGCTGCCTTCCCCCGCGTCTACGGCAAGATTGCCATGATGGCGGTCGAGATCGCCTTCGCCCGCCAGCTCACCTACTTCTCGGCCCGCGAAAAGGATGCCGAGCGGCGCTGCGACCTGGAGGCGGGGATGGCCAAGTTGCTGGGCGCCCGCGTCGCCTGGGCCGCGGCCGACAACGCCCTGCAGATCCATGGCGGCAACGGCTTCGCTCTCGAATACCCGATCAGCCGCATCCTCTGCGACGCACGCATCCTCAATATCTTCGAGGGCGCCGCCGAGATCCAGGCCCAGGTGATCGCCCGGCGTCTGCTCGAGAGCGGGGCCAATTGACCACGCGGCAGGGCGGCCAGCCCGGTTAGGGTTGCACCCCGCCCTATCCCGCGCTAGCGATGGCAGGGTCAAGTCCCACGAAGGTTGCCCGATGGTTCCCCGCCTGCTTGCCCTTGCCCTGCTCCTCGCCATATCTGCGTGCGGC
>JANNOT010000106.1:0-1633 GCA_031399375.1 Paraoceanicella sp. | reverse complement strand
GGTCGAGGCGAGCAAGCAGGTCTACGTCCTGCCCAAGAACGGCGCCCGGGCGGCGGTCAAGACCCCCCTCGGCCTGCTCGAGGGGCTTGCCCCGCGGCCGAAACCGGCGCTGGGGCGGGCGAGCGGTCGCCCCCTCGCGGCGCGGGTCGCGACCGGCTAGCCCCGCTCGTCGGCCCCCATTGCTGCGGCGCACCGAGACGCGCCGTCAGAGCGGTTGCACGGGCCAAGGTGCTGTGTTAGCACCGCCGCGACCTCCGAAGGGTTGCCGGGGTGGCAATGTCGGGGTGTGCCGGATCTGGCCGGTCCCGCCCGGGACGGCCCGCGACAACGGAAGGGTGCCCGTGGCTGCGACGTCGTCATTCGTATCGGGGATCGCCGGGCGCTATGCCACAGCCATCTTTGACCTGGCGGTCGAGGAAGACGCGCTGGGGGAGGTCGAACGCGACCTTGCAGCTCTGGACGCCGCGTTAAAGGACAGCGCCGATCTGCGCGCCCTGATCGCCAGCCCGCTGCACGGTCGCGAGGAACTGGGTGCGGCGATGGATGCGGTGGCCGCGGCCATGGGCCTCGGGCGCATCACGCGCCGCGCGGTCGCGGTCATGGCGCAGAAGCGTCGGCTTTTCGCGGTGCCCGCGGTCATCGCCCAGGTCCGGGCATTGGCCGCCCGGGCGCGGGGCGAGGTGACGGCCGAGGTCACGGCGGCCCGGCCGCTGTCCCAGGCCCAGTCCGACAATCTTGCCGCCACGCTGCGCACCGCCGTGGGTCGCGATGTCACCATGAATGTCACCGTCGATGAAACCCTCATCGGCGGCCTTGTCGTCAAGCTCGGCTCGCGGCAGATCGATACCTCGATCCGCTCGAAGCTCGCCCGGCTGCAGACCCTTATGAAAGAGGTGGGATGATGAGCATCCAGGCCGCGGAAATCTCCGCGATCCTCAAGGAGCAGATCAAGAATTTCGGCCAGGAGGCCGAGGTTGCCGAGATCGGCCAGGTGCTCTCGGTGGGCGACGGGATCGCCCGCGTCCACGGCCTCGACAATGTCCAGGCCGGCGAGATGGTGGAATTCCCCGGCGGCATCCGGGGCATGGCGCTGAACCTCGAGGTCGACAATGTCGGCATCGTGATCTTCGGCGACGACCGCAGCATCAAGGAAGGCGACACGGTCAAGCGGACCAACGCCATCGTGGACGTGCCGGTGGGCCGCGGGCTGCTCGGCCGCGTGGTGGACGCGCTCGGCAACCCGATCGACGGCAAGGGCCCGGTGATGTTCGCCGAACGCCGCCGCGCCGACGTGAAGGCGCCCGGCATCATCCCGCGGCGCTCGGTGCACGAGCCGATGGCGACGGGGATCAAGGCGATCGACGCCCTGGTGCCCATCGGCCGCGGCCAGCGCGAGCTGATCATTGGCGACCGTCAGACCGGAAAGACCGCCGTGGCGCTGGACGCGATCCTGAACCAGAAGGTCTATAACGACGCGGCCGGGCAGGACGAGGGCAAGAAGCTCTATTGCGTCTATGTCGCGATCGGCCAGAAACGCTCGACGGTGGCCCAGCTCGTGAAGAAGCTGGAGGAGACGGGGGCGCTCGACTATTCCATCGTGGTCGCAGCGACCGCGTCGGAACCGGCACCGCTC
>JANNOT010000086.1:0-4406 GCA_031399375.1 Paraoceanicella sp. | reverse complement strand
GGCAGGGTGACCGAGGGTATCACGCTCGCGATCAGATAGATCTCGGCCGTCGCGGGCAACAGCGTCCCGACCGAAGCCCAGGCGAGCGACTGGTTGCGCACGCCAAAGGTGAGACCGACGGTCAGGGCCTGCGCCGCCCCGAGCCCCGCGAAGGGCAGCGCCCCGATCCCCCAGAGCAGCGCCGAGATCCCGAACGCGAGCGCAAGATAGCCGAGGAAAACCTCCGGCTGCGCCAGCGCCGCGTCCCGCGCGGCATGGGCCGCAAAAAGCGACAGGGCGAAGAGCCCGATCACGCTGACCCCCGCCGCCGCCCGCGGCGAGGGCAGAAGCGGCGCCGTCCAGCGCCGCAGGACGAGGAGCAGCGCGGCGAGGAGTGCTGCGGTCCCGACGATGGCGAACACCCGCAGGCCGAATGCCGCGATGTCGAGGGCGGGACCCCCGACCAGCGCGGCCAGCGCGGGAAGCCCTAGGGGCGCGAGAAGCAGCGGGGGCAGCGACAGCCAGAGCGCCAGGCGGGGCTGCAGTCCGAGCAGCGCGGCCATCGCCGCCGAACTCGCCGCCGGTGGGCCGATGACCGACAGAAGGATCCCTGTCGCCAGTGCCCCCTCGACCCCCAGGAGCCCCAGCAGGGCCACCGCGAGAATCGCAGGCCCGATCCAGACCGCCCCGAGCATGGCGAGAAACCCCGCGCCGGACGGCATCCCCTCGGCCGCCGAGAGGCCCGCCGCCAGAAACGAGCCGAGCGTCATGACCACGACCGCCGCGGGCAGGCCCCAGTCGCGCAGCGGCCCCGGGTCGGGACCGAGCGCGCCCAGGACAAGCGCGATGAGGACGAGGGAAGTCGACCTGCGGCCGATCCAGCCGAGGATGGCGCCACAATGGTGCATGGAATGATCCGGTCAAAATGAACGCCTTGAAATGGCGGGCGAAAAAAAGGAGCTAGCGAAAAAAAGGGGTCAGAAAGACCCTGTACACAAATATGTGGCGCAGCCTGCCACAGATCGCCGCGTGCTGTCGTGGATTTTTTTGTGGGGCATGGTCGAACGCGATGCGTTCACCCGATGCGCCCGGATGCAGGGCGCCGGTCCTGCCGGGGTCGCAGCCGTACGTGCCGCGGGGTCAGATCGCCCCCTGCGTCATGGGATCAGGCGGGGCCGCGCAGGTTTCCCGGACCACTCGCGGGCGCGGGGGCACCCCGGCCCTCAGCCGCCGGTCCGGGTGGCCACACCGTCGCCCGCCGCGGGGCCGTAGGCGGCGGCAATCATGCTTGACGACAGGGCGGCGTAGGCCTTGGCCCAGGCGGCCTCGGTTTCGGCGGCGAGCGCGGGCCGGGCCATGTCGTGGAGCATGGCGACGAGCGCTCCGCCCACCACCGGGTAATGATCGGCCTGCACGCCATAGGCCACGTGGCGAAGTGCGAGGTCCTCGACCATCGGTGCCAGCACATCCCAGCGCTGCATCTGGGCCACGACGACGCCAAGCGTGCTGATCAGCATCTGGCCCTGGCGCGCGAGGTCGCCGACAAAGAGCGGCCGCACCTGCGGGGCCGCCTCGAACAGGCGGCGGTAGAAAATCTCCGCCGCCCGTACCGGATCGGCCGCGACGCCGCGGAAGCTTTCGCGGATCAGGTCGGCCTCGCGTTCGTCCAGTCGCATCTCGAACCCTCCCGAGGTGAAGACCGGGGCGGACCTGCCGCCCCGGTCGGGTTGCATCAGAGGATGTAGCCCATCACCACGCCGAAGTCGGTGTCCGGCTGGGCGACGCCGAGCCCTTCGGGCATGCCGTCGCCCATATCGGTCAGCTCGTAGTCGAAGATCGACCCGTTCGCGATGCGCTGGTCCAACACCAGCGCGTCCACATTCTCGAAGTATGCCACAGCCTGCCATTCGTCCGAGGACGTATGGGCCACCAATGCCGCGTCGTTGCCGATGTTCCAGACCTGCAGAACGTCCTCGAAGTCGAAGGTCCCGTCGAACCCGGAGAAGAAGAAGTCTTCGCCGAATGCGAGCTTGTCGACGTTCACATTAAAGTCGCGGACGGTGTCATACCCGTCCTCGCCCTCGTTCCACATGAACGTGTCCACGCCGCTGTCGCCGCGCAGGTCGTCATCACCTTCACCGCCGATGATCACATCGTCGTCGTTGCCGCCGCGGATCAGGTCGTCATCCTCGCCGCCCCAGAGCGTGTCGTCGCCCTGGTCGCCATAGACCCGGTCCTCGCCCTCTCCACCGGCCCCGGCATCGTTACCGGAACCGAGGCTGAGATGGTCGTCGCCGGCAAAGCCCGCGACGACGTCATTTCCGCCGCCCGAGAGCAGGGAATTGTTGGCGCTCGAGCCGAAGATGACGTCCCAGGAGTTGCCGGTGGTCACCCCCTCGACACTCACGAGGGTATCGGTCCCGTCGGAGCGCAGGCCGAACCCTGCGTCGAGATTGACGGTCACTCCCCCGGCCTGGTCGTAGTAGAGCATGTCGGTGCCACTGCCGCCGTCGAGGTAGTTATCCGCGAAGCCATCGACATAGAACTTGTCATTGCCCGACCCGCCATAGGCATCGTTATCGCCGTCCGACAGGTAGAGCTTGTCGTTGTTGTTGTCCCCGAATAGCTCGTCATTGCCGTCACCGTCATGGATGACGTCGTTGCCCGTGCCGCCCCGGAGATAGTCGTCGCCGCCCCCGCCATAGATCGTGTCGTTGCCCGACCCACCGTCGGCGTCGTCATCATGGTTGCCGCCGTCGATGGTGTCGTGGTCCGACCCACCGAGGATGTCGTCCATGCCGTCGCCGCCATGGAGCGTGTCGCTGCCGGCGCCGCCGTTCATCTCGTCATTGCCGCCGAGCGCCGTCAGGATGTTCGCGCCGCTGCTGCCGATCAGACTGTCGTCGTAGACGGTGCCGACGGCATTCTCGATGCTGTAGAGGTGATCCGCGCCGTACGGCACGGCATAGCCCCCGTTGATCTGCTGGGCCTGCTGAAGGCCGAGATGCAGGTCGATCCCGGTCACGAGGTTCATGTAGGCCACGGTATCCACCCCGCCGCCGCCGTTGATCTCCACGTTGCTGTAGTCGCCCCCATAGGCGCTGTAGCCGCCGGTGCGATCGCGGACGATCACGTCGGCGCCATTGAAGGCCAGGACCGAGTTGCCGAAGGCCGTCGTCTGCGTATTCAGCGCATTGGCCGCGGCCTGGTCTGCGAACAGGATGTCGACGCCATTCGTCCCCTGGAGGGATACGAGTTCTTTTGGTACTGGTGGCATAGTGATGTCTCCCTTTGAAAAGATCGCGTTCTGTTCAAACCGACCTCAAGCGGGCGGTGCGACCATCGCACCGCCCGTCGCTTCGTCCGAAGGATCAGGGAAATACTTGGTCCCGACCCGGCTCAGCGCGGGGAGACGGATACGCGGATTCGGGCTGGACAGGAACGCACAGACGCGCACAAGCTGCATGCAGTTTTGCAGGATAGCGCGGATGGCGGCGAACTGGGACGATCTGAAGATCGTGCTTGCGATCGGGCGCATGGGGTCGCTGACGCGCGCGGCCCAGGCGCTCGGCATCGACCAGTCCACCGCGGGGCGGCGGCTTTCGACGCTCGAGGCTGACCTTGGCACCATCCTCTTCGTCCGGAGCAAGACCGGCTTCACGCCGACCGAGGCGGGCGAGGCGGTGTTGGCGCGGGCGGGCGAGGTCGAGCTGCGCGTCGAGCGGATGATGGAGGACATCGCCCGCACCGAGGAGGGGCCGGTGGGCGTCGTGCGCCTGCTGGGCAACCCCTGGACGCTCGACCGGCTGACGCGGATCGCCCTGCCGGGCTTTCTCGCGGCCCACCCCCGGCTCGACCTGCGCACGACGGCCTATGTCCCGCGCAGCAGGGCGGGCGGCGAGGCGACGGTGTCGATCTGGTTCGAGATGCCACCCGCGGGCGTGGAATTCGCGATCCGCCTGGGCGAGGTGCCCTACGCCATCTTCGCCGCCCGCGCCGCGGACCCGGCCGCCATCGGATGGGTGGGGTTCCATGACGAGGCCGCACCCCGCTTTGCCCCCACGCGGATGCTGGACCGGCTGCGCGTGCGCGGCGAGACCATGCGGTTCACCGCGACCGATGCGGCCATCCTGATGACCGCGGCCCGGGCGGGCGTGGGCAAGGCGCTCCTGCCGCTCTGCATGGGCGAGGAGGCGCCGGACCTCGTGCGCATCGGCAGCGGCCCACCCGAAATGGTGCGCGCGCTGCACCAGCATGCCCACCCCGACACGGTCCAGAACCGTCGCGTGCAGGCCACGATCCGCTGGCTGCGCGAAAGCTTCGCGACCGTGTTCCTGCCCCGGACGATCTTCCCTTGAACGCCGATGCAGCGTAGTGTCGCAGTCGTCGCCGGGGGAATGCCGCCATGAGCCTCGACCAGGACCAGA
>JANNOT010000080.1:0-11363 GCA_031399375.1 Paraoceanicella sp. | reverse complement strand
CCAGCGGCGTACGTCCCGCCGGAAAAGTCCACGGTCAGCGTCTCGCCGGGCTGCAAAAGGGTGCCGATCACCTCGACAGACTCGGTGGCCCCGAGGCTCAGCCCGCCGAAATCCGCCGTCGCGCCGTCCGGTGCCGAAAGCTGGATTTCGGCACCGAAGGTGACGGCGTTGCCCGCGAGCGTGATCGTGCCGAGATTGCCGATCTGGTCAGCGTCTATGGTGATGGTGGCGGCATTGACCAGCACGGTCGACTCGATCCCGGCGACCGTCGTGCCCGTCAGGGTGGCCTGTTGCAGGCGCAGCGTGTCCACGCCCGCGCCGCCGTCTATGGCGCCGTCCTGAAAGCCGCCGAGCAGCGTGAACAGGTCGTCATCGGCGCCGCCATCCGCGGTCCCGCTCGATCCGTTGCTCAACGCCAGCGTGTCGTTACCGGCGCCGCCGCGCAGCGTGTTGGCGTCGGCTCCGCCGTCGAGGTCGTCATCGCCCGCGGCGCCGTCCAGCACGTCGTCGTCCGCGCCACCGCGCAGCTCGTCACCGCCGTCGCCGCCGGTGACGATCTCGCGTCCCGTGTTGCCCATGTACCGGACCCGCGCGCCCGTGGCGAAGCTGCCGCCGGAAAAGTCTACCGTCAGCGCCTCGCCGGCGAGCAGGCCGTTGTGGATGACGTCGAGGATTTGGTTCTCGCCGAGGTCGAGACCGGAGAAATCTGCCGTCGCGCCCGTCGGCGCCGTCAGGGTGAGGTTGCCCTCGATGGTCGCGGCGTTGCCCGCCAGCGTGATCGTGCCGAGATTGCCGATCTGGTCGGCGTCGATCCGGATGATCGCGAGGTTGACCAGTTGCGTCGCCTCGATCCCGGCGATGGTCGTGCCTTCGATGTCCACCTGCTGCAGGCGCAAGGTGTCGCTGCCCGCGCCGCCATCGATCGCGCTGTCATCGAAGGACGCGAGCACGGTGATCGTGTCGTCGTCGGCGCCGCCGTCGAGCAGGCCGCTCGCGTTGGTGGCGTTCAGCACGTCGTCGCCGGCCCCGCCGCGCAGGGTGTTGACGCCGCTGCCGCCCTCGAGCGTGTCGTCGCCCGCGCCGCCACCCAGCACGTCGTCGCCCCCGGCGCCGCCCAGCGTGTCGTTCCCGTCGCCGCCGGTGACGATCTCGTCGCCGGTCCCGCCGGACCAGACCACCCGCGCCCCGGCAGCGAAGCTCGCGCCGGAGAAGTCCACGGTCAGCGTCTCGCCCGGCAGCAGCGTGGTCTGCCGGGCGCTGAGCACCTGGTTCGCGGCAAGGCTGAGGCCCGAGAAGTCCGCCACGGCACCCGCGGGGTTCGACAGCGTGACGTTGCTCGTGGCGACGGTCTGCGTGATGGCACCGAGATTGCCGATCTGGGCGGCGTCGATGACCGTGATCGGGGAGTTCACCAATACCGTCGCCTCGATCCCGGCGATGGTCGTCCCCGTCAGGGTCGTCTGCGGCAGGCGCAGCGTGTCCGTCCCACCCAGTCCGTCGATCAGGCCAGTCGTCGTGCCGACGAGCAGGAAGTTGCCGGGCTGGACCGTGATGAGGTCGGCATCGGCCGTGCCGATCAGCCGGGTCTCGGTGCCGAGGATGATACGGTCGGCATTGGTCAGGTTTGCCATCGTCAGATCCCTTTCGAGCGCGCTGGACGGCCCCGCATGTGCGGGGTCGGAGTGACGGGGGTGGAGGCGGACTCGGGAGGAGTTGCGCGAAAGAGCCGGGCACGCACGCGCACCTTGGGAAAGGTCTGGACTCTCGCGGCAGGTGCACAATGAAAGTCAGGTGAAGCCGTATTAATACTTAAAAAATAAATCCGTTTTGAACGGGTTTTTGACAAAAACATGGCGCGACCTCGACTGGCGGTCCTGAAAGACTGCCATTAACCGTTCTTACATCTCGACCGAATCGCCAAGCCGCTTCCGGCAGCGGTTATCCGCTTTCGGCATCAATCGACAGGATCGGGGGGGGGTAAGCGCGGGGTGGTCGGCGCGCGAGGCGGGTCAGCGGGCCGAAGGTCAGCCGCGGCCGCTCCGCAGCAGCGTCTCGGACGGTGCCTCGCCATAGGCGGCGCGGTAGTCGCTCGCGAAGCGGCCGACATGGCCGAAGCCGAAGCGCAAGGCGACCGCGGTCACGCTCGTCTCCTGGCCGATCTCGAGCGCGCGCCGCGCGGCCCGCAGGCGCTCGCGCCGCAGATAGGCCATGGGCGAAAGCCCGGTCGCCTCGCGGAAATGCGCGTTCAGCGAGCGCCCGGGCGCTCCGGACACCGCAACCAGGTCTTCGAGGCGGATCGGCTGTTCGAGGTTGGCGTCGATGTAGCCGATCGCGCGCCGCACGTCGCGGCGGGCCAGTCGCCGGGCCGGACGCTCCAGATGCGCGGCATGGCTGTGCCCCTGGTAGAGCAGCAGCGTGGTCAGCAGCATGTCCTCGATATGCGAAATGCGGAGCCGGTCGGTGAAAACGCCGCGACCGCGATCCTCCTCCTCGACCATCAGCGCCATCTGGGCCGCGATCAGGCCACCCGCACCGGCCGAGAGGTCGAGCACCGGCGCAAAGGTTACTTCGCCCCGAACGGGCTCGCCCGTCAGGGCCGCAAGGCGCGCGCGCACCGCGTCCCGGCCGAAGGACAGGGCAAGGCGCCGGGCACCTTCGGCAAGCATGATGCGCTGGGGCGCCCCCGGCGAGGCAAGCACCGTGCGCGCGGTCGTGCAGGCGATCACGTCGCCCGCGGCCACAGAGGCCATGGCGCCGCCGATGGGGATCGAAAGCCCGTAATCCGCACGCTCCGCCGGGGCGTCGATCTCGATCTCGGCGCCGTATTCCATGTACGCAAGATAGAACCCGCCCGCATAGGCGGCGTTGATCCTCGCGTTGAACCCCGGTTCCGCGGTGCGACCGGCGATCCGGCTCTGTAAACCCTTGTCGGCCAGAAAGGCACGGGTTTCCGAGAAATCGGAACTGACGTGCCGACGGCTGCGGTGAAGCATCGCCGTGACCCCCCCCAAAAGCGCGCCGGAGCGCAACGAGCAAGGCAATCCTGGGCATGTCAACATGGGACAGACGCATCGGGCGCAGGATTTCGGCGCTGGAAGCAGCCTGCCTCGAAACTATATTGCCTATATGTCGCAGCGCAGTGGCCATTACTGTCAAGCGAAGAATTTATGGCGCCCATCGTCCCTGTCGTGCAGGTTGTGCGCAGTCGTCCCGCTATTCCCGGATATTGGCGGCGGCGCTGCCCTTTGCGTCGCCCGAACAACCCGCGGGTCGGATCCGCGCGATGGAACCCGACCCGCCCGACCGTGTGCGTCCCCCATTGAACCGACCCGGCAACAGGCAGCACTAACCTACCATGTGGCGACGGATCATCGAGACGGCGGGGGGACGTGCGGGGCGGGCCGGTGGGGCATTGGGTCCCCATGCGACCGATGCGGAGTTGATCGCGGCCGTTGGTCGGGGGGACATCGCGGCGTTCGAGCGCGTCTACCGGCGGCATTTTTCCGCCGTCGCCGCCTTTGCATCGCGGATCACGGGCCGGGTGGAGAGCGGGGCGGATGTCGCGTCCGAGGTGCTCACGGCGGTGTGGCGGCAGGCGGCAAGCTTCGAGGGCCGCTCGAAACCCTCCACCTGGATCTTCGGGATTGCCTACCGCATCGCGCTCAAGGCGCGGGCCCGCGACGCGTCGGGGCGCGGTCATGTCGAGCTTGACGAGGACATGCCTGCCCCCGTCGGCGCGTTCGACGAGGTCGAGACCGTGTTCCTCCGCGCCCAGCTTTGCCGCGCACTTGCCACCCTTTCGCCCGAGCACCGGGCGGTGGTGGAACTGACCTATGTCCAGGGCTACAGTTGCGCCGAGGTGGCCGAGATCGTGGGCTGCCCGGCGGGGACGGTAAAGACCCGGATGATGCATGCACGCGCACGGTTGCGGACGGCCCTGATCGGGCCCGCGGGACCGACCAGGGATGATGCAGATGACGACTGAGATTTCCCCCGATGTGGCGCGCGTCCATGACGCGGCGTGGCAGACCATTCCCTGGCTGGTGAACGGCACGCTCGACGACGACGGGGCACGGGCGCTGCGCGCGCATCTTTCGACCTGCGAGGCGTGTCGCCGCGAGGTGGCGGTGCAGCGCCGGCTGGCGGCTGCCGTGCGCGATCAGGGGCCGCTCGACGGTGCGCTCGAAAATGCCTGGGCCGCAGCGCGGTCTGGGATCGGCGAGACGCGGCGGGGCGCAGCCGCCCCCGTCCCTGCCGGGACCGGTTGGCAGCCGCGGGCGGGTCGCCTGGCGTTTGCCGCTGCTTCCTGCGCGGTGCTCGCCGTCGCGGCGCTCACCATGCTGGGTCCGGACGACGCGCCGTTCCGGACCATGACGGCCCCAGCCGGGGCGGAGGACGGCCTGACGTTCCGGGTCGTTCTGGCCGCGGGCGTGCAGCCCGGGACGCTCGCGGCGCTCTTCGCCGCGCTCGACATCGAGGATGTCTCGGGCCCGTCGCCCGCAGGCGTCCGCACCATGCGCGCGCGCACGACCGCCGCGGCGGACCGCGCGGCCGCGGCGCTGTCCGCCCATCCCGACATCCTGTTCGTCGCCGGACGGCCCGCGCCATGACGGGGGGCCGCCCAGCGGGTCACCCATGGCGCGGCGCGGTGATTTTCGCCGGTGTCGCCCTTTTGCTCGTGGGGTGCAGCCCCGCCGCGCAGGAGGCATCGGCGCCACCGCCCGGCCCGACATGGCGCCTGCTTCCCGCCCAGGCGATGACGGCACCGTCGAACCTGCTCGTCACCGTCAGGATGGCGGACCCGGAGGCGCTGGCGCGCACGGCCGAGGCGCTCGAGGCGCGGCATGGTGCGCGGGTCGTGACCGAATGGCCGATCGCGGTGCTCAACATCCACTGCTTCATCCTGCAGATGACGGTCCCACCGACGGCGGCGACCATCGACCGTCTGGTCGCCGACCCGGATGTGCGTACGGTCCAGCGGATGAACCGCTTCACCACGCAGGCCGCCACCGGGCCAATCGCAACCGCCGCCTACAATCTCGACGCCATAGGCGCGCGCCAGGCCCACGCGTTTTCCACCGGCGCCGGGGTGCGGATTGCCGTCGTGGACACCGGCGTGGATTTTTCCCACCCCGACCTGGACGCCGACGGCACGGTGTTCCAGGACTTCGTCATCGCCGGGGGACCGGCCCTGGGCGAGACCCACGGGACGGCCGTCGCCGGGGTGATCGGCGCGCGCGCGGGCACCACGGGTGGTGCCCCGGGTGGCGTGCTCGGCGTGGCCCCCGGGGCGCTCCTGATGGGCCTGCGCGGCTGCTGGCAGGAGGGGTCGGCGTCGGCGGGCGTCTGCACGACCTTTTCGCTGACGCGCGCGATCGGCTATGCGATCCGCAACCGCGCGGACGTGATCAACCTGAGCATCGCAGGGCCCGAGGATCCGCTGATCGGCGAGCTGCTCGACCTCGCCGCCGCCCAGAGGATCATCGTGGTCGCGGCCCAGGGCGACGTCGGCGCCGGTCCGTTTCCGGCATCGCGGCCCGAGGTGATCGCTGCGCGTGCGGCAAGCGCCGGTCCGGCACCCGCCACCTCCGCGGTCCCCGCCCCGGGCGAGGACGTGGTCAGCACGATCCCCGGGGGTGGGTACGACCTCTTCTCCGGATCCTCGATCGCGGCTGCCCATCTTTCCGGTGTGGCGGCACTGCTGCGGGGCGTGCGCGCCGAGATGACGCCCGCCGAGGTGCGCGCCGTGCTTGCCATGACTGCCCGGCGACCCGGACGGGACATGGTGGATGCCTGCGACGCGGTCGTGGCGGCGCTTGGCAGCGGCAGCTGCGACGCAGATTAATCTTCGTCTTTCTCTGAACCGATTAGCGGAAAATCAATACTTACTTGGTGTGAGGCGCGACCTCTCCGAAGTTTGCACGTCCTGCAACTTTGCCTTCCGCACCCGAATACCGGAGATATTTAGATGAACACCCCGCATCTTGCACGCATCACGTGGCTCGCCCTTGCGGCGGCCTTTGCCATTGGCGGCGCGCCTGCCCGCGCCGTGACCACGAATTTCGAGACCGACCCCTTTGCCGCCTCGCCCAACGTGATCCCCGGCGATGGGATCCGGCAGTTCGGCAATGGCGGCACGGTGTTTCTGCCGAGCTTCGATGTGACCACCGACCAGTTCGGGCTTCTGCTATCGACCTTCGGCCTCAGCGGGCCGCTGCGGTTCGTCAACGCGCTTGCCACGAACCTGCCCCCTGCGGCGGGTGCCAACGCGATCGTGCTGCGCGATAGCGTCAACCCCGCCAGTGGCGGACCGTTCAACGCGGGCGTCGCGGCCAATGTCATTGCCGATGCGCTGACCACCGATGGCGCAGGGTTCTTCGTCTATTTCAACACCGCGCTGAACATCAACCGGCTGGTGTTCTCGCCCAACCTGAACGTCGCGACGTCGGACCTCGCGATCCTGGCCGCGATCCAGTCGCCGACGGGTGCGGGCGCCATCGCGGCCCTGCCCACCTTCACGAACCGCAACTTCGCAGCACTCGCCGAGAACCTCGCGCCCGTGCCGCTGCCCGCCGCCCTGCCGATGCTCGGCGCGGCGCTCGGTCTGCTCGGACTGGCCCGCGTCCGGCGCAATCTGCGCCGGGCCTGAGCCCGCGGGCGGCCCCATGCCACGTCACCGGCGCAGTCCGCTGCGCCGGTGACAGATACATGCGCGACATCGGCATTGCCCACCATGGGACATGACCGGCCGGAACGGGATGTGGCTGCTCAGTCTGCGGCGATCTGGGCCACATGAGCCTCGAAGGTTTCGAGCGTCAGGCGGTAATGGGCCACGAGCTGGTCGCGCGTTGCCGCCACGTCGCCGGCCAGGGCGAGGTCGAGCAGAAGCCGGTGCTCGTCATTGGACTGTCGGCGGGGCCAGCTGTTGGCCTTGGAAATGTGGCGATAGCGGTCCGCCTGATCCATCAGCTCGGCACAGAAGCTCAGCAGCCAGCTCGACCCGCAGTTCTGGATGAGGGCGAGGTGAAACGCGCGGTGGCGCCCGTCCCAGGCCGTGTTGTCCGGCACCTCGCCCCTGGCGGGGCCGTCATTGGCAAACTGGAACGGCGTCCGCATCAGCCGGTTCAGGCTGACGACCAGCACGTCCTCCCAGTCCTCGGTCCGGTTGCGCAGCGACTCCTCGATCGCGATGCCCTCGAGCCAGCAGCGCGTCTTCACGATCTCGCGGAAATGGTCGAGCGAGATGGGGGGAACGAAGAAGCCGCGCTGATCCTCGCGGTCCACGAGCCGCTCGGCCGACAGGCGGTTGAGCGCCTCGCGCACGGGATTGGTCCCTGCGCCGTAGCGCCCGGCGACCGCATCTATCTGCAGCTTCTCGCCGGGCTTCAGCACGCCCTTGAGGATGTCGCGCTTGACCTCGCCATAGACGCGGGTGGCGGTCGTCGCCTTTTCGGGCAGCGCGCGCGGATCGGTCGCGCCGGCATCGGGACCGAAGGCCCCGGATCGTACCGTCATCCCTGCCCCTCCGCTCACGCAGGCCCCCCGCCGTTACCGCCCGCCGCTACCGCCCGTCGCCCGATCCGACGACGCTGGAGCGATGCCAGAACACGAGCCTGCGTTCAATCAGGGCCACGGCGGAAAAGAGCGCGAACCCAAGCAGGCTGAGATAGATGATCAGCGAGAACACGCGCACCGTCTGCAGCTGCGCCGCGGCGACCCGGATCAGCTCGCCGAACCCCTTGCCGCCGCCCAGGAATTCGCCCGTGATCGCCCCGGCCATAACGCCGACCGCCGCGATCTTTAGCCCGGTGAAAATCTGCGGCAGCCCCGAGGGCAGCTTCATCTTGACCAGCGTCTGCCAGCGGCTTGCGCCCAGGCTGCGAAAGAGCATCCGTGCGTTCGCGTCGGCGGCGTGCAGGCCCGCGGCAAAGCCCACGATGATCGGAAACGTGGCGATGAACGCGGCAAGCGCGACCTTGGACGCGATCCCGAACCCCAGCCAGGCGAGAAAGAGCGGCGCGAAGGCCACCTTGGGCATGGTGTCGATCGCGACGAGAAACGGCAGGACCGCCCGTTCCCCGAACGCGGTTTCGCCCACGAGGATCCCCAGCGCCATGCCGATCCCGAGCGCCACGAAAAAGCCCCCCAGAACCGCCTTCGTCGTCGTCCAGAGCGCCACCAGCATGTAGCCCCCCGTCGCGAGGTTCTGCCCGACGAACGCGGCGTCAATCGCCGTTTCCAGCGGCGACGGCAGGATGATCGGCGACACGACGCCGAGCGCGTGCACCACGTGCCAGATCGCGATGAAGGCGAAGAACAGCCCCAGCATGGCGACGGGCCGGGGGATCCGGTCAATGGGCGAGACGTATTCGCGCCAGACCGTCTGGGGAAAGGCCGCGTGGTCGAGCGTGTCGGGGGCGTTCGTCATGCAAAGGCTCCTTTGTCCAGCCGGGCCCGGATGCGGTTCACATAGGCGCCAAAGGCGGGTTCGACCGTCATCTCGATCGTGCGCGGTCGCGGCAGGTCGATGTCGATCGCCTCGACGATCCGACCCGGGCGGGCGGACATGACGTAGACGACGTCCGACAGCATGACCGCCTCGGGGATCGAATGGGTCACGAGAAACGCGGTCGCGTTGCGCGCCAGGCAGATGCGCTGGAGCTCCATGTTCATGAAGTCGCGTGCAAGCTCGTCGAGCGCGCTGAAGGGCTCGTCGAGCAGCAGCACCTTCGGCTGGGTGACGAGCATCCGGCAGATGGCCGCGCGCTGCGCCATCCCGCCCGAGAGCTGCGCGGGAAAGACCGCATCGAACCCCTTGAGCCCCACCAGGTCGAGCAGCGCCTGTGCCTCCGCGCGCATCGCGCGGGCGGCCGCGGCCCCGTCGCGGATCTCGATGGGCAGGAGCACGTTCTCGATCGTGGTGCGCCAGGGAAACAGCGTCGCCTGCTGGAACATCATGCCGATCTCGCGCCGCGGACCCATCACGGGCTTGGCGTCGAGCATGACGCTGCCCGCACTCGGCGGCGTCAGTCCGGCCATGATCTTCAACAGGGTCGATTTTCCGCAGCCCGACGGGCCGATGACCGACGAGAACGTCCCCTCGGTCAGGGTCAGGTCCACCGGATCAAGCGCCCGGATCCGTCCGCCGCCGAACGACCGGGCCACGCCACGCAGCGCATAGACGGGCCTGCCCTTCGCCATCATCGGCAGTCCGGCCGGTACGGGACGCGGATACATCCCTCAGAGATCCTTGTTCCAGGCTTCGACGAAGCGGTTGGTGTAGACCGCCGACAGGTCGGGGAGCGGCGCGGGCAGGTTGCCGGTCGCGACCTGGCTGTCATGCCAGCGCTGCCAGTCCTCGGGGGGCTGGTATCCCCACGGGCGGGTCCGGTCGGTGGGGGTCATCCGGGCCTGGATCGCCTTGAAGAGCGTTGCGGCAAACGCCCGGTCCTCACCCTCCTGCGGATTGCCCGCGGCGGCGTGGTCGAGCACCCGGGCCTCGTTGGCGGGGTCGAGCGCAAAGACGGTGGCACGCGCGATCGCCCTGCCGAACCCCTCGACAATCGTCGGGTTGGCGTCGAGATAGGCGCGTGTAACGGCCCAGCCATTGCCGAAATAGCCCAGATACGGCTCCGGCGTGATTTCGCGCAGGGCAAAGCCGCGGGACTCGATGATCGCCATGTCGACCACCGCGGCCGCGAACGCCGTCACCTCCTTGTTCATCAGCGCCACGGCGGCCGTGCCGCTTTCGCCCACGGTAAGGAATTCGAAATCCCGCCCGGCGACGAGGCCGAGATCGGCCATGATCGCGGTGGTGAAGGTGACCTCTGCCCCGTCGGCGGTGCCGACGCCGATGATCGCGCCCTTCAGTTCCGCTGGAGACTGGATGGGCGAGTCCGCCGGGACGACGAGGCCAAAGAGCGAGATCGGGCACTGGTTGTACACAAAGACGATCGGCTCGCCGCGCCCGTTGGCCGCCAGCACCGGCCCGGGACCGGGATTGCCGATCTGCGCCTGACCCGACGCCATCGCCTGCAGGACCGAGGCCGATCCGTTCAGCGCCTCGACCGTCACCGACAGCCCCTCCTCGGCGAAGTATCCCTCGCCGATCGCGACATGGACCGGGTAGTTGTTCACGGCCGACGGATTGGGCAAGGCTACGGTCAGCTCGGTGGTCTGCGCCAGCACCCCGGTCGCGGCCAACGTGGCCAGCAGGGCACCGGTCACCGCATGGCGGGCCAGCATTCGGGTCATCGTATCCTCCCTCGGGGCGTTGCGCCGCCCTGTGTCCCCCGCCCCTGCGCCGGACTGGGGCGAGGCGAGCACGATCATCTCGGCAGGAAGGATGATTCGTGTCAATAATGTATAATTTGCATCGGTGCCGATTTAACACTTCATCGGGGAATAATGTATGATACGAAAAAGCCATTGGCGCCGCCCCGGCCCGGGGCGCAGATCGATCCGACCACCGCGAAAACCGACAAGGACCCCTGCACCATGCATCAAAGCGACTACGTGATCGCGGCGCCGCGACAGGCCAGCGTGCCCGTCGAGCGCTCGGACAAACTGTTCCCCGTGCGGCGGATCTATTGCGTCGGCCGCAATTATGTCGCGCATGTCGAAGAGATGGGGGGGCATGCGGATCGCGATCCGCCGATCTTCTTCCAGAAGCCGGCCGATGCCGTCGTGCGGTCCGGCACGACTATCCCCTATCCGCCGATGACCGAGAACTACCATTTCGAGGTGGAGCTTCTGATGGCGCTTCACAGCGGCGGGGCGAACATCGCGGAGGCGAACGCCCTTGACCACGTGTGGGGCTACGGGGTCGGCATCGACATGACGCGGCGTGACATCCAGGGCAATGGAAAGCCGTGGGAGATCGGGAAATCCTTCGACCAGTCCTGTCCCTGCGGCGCCCTGAGCCCGGTAGGCACCCGGGGTCACGTCACCGCGGGCCGCATCAGCCTGACCGTCAACGGCGAGACCCGGCAGGATTCAGACATCAGCCTGCTGATCTGGAAACTGCCGGAGATCATCGCCCGCCTGTCGCAGTATTTCGAGCTTCAGGCCGGCGACCTCATCCTGACCGGAACGCCCCATGGCGTCGGTCCCGTCGTCGCGGGGGACCGCATCGTGGGCACCATCGAGGGGCTTGCGCCGGTAGAGATCGCGATCGGTCCGCGGGCGACCTAGGCGCCCTGCCCGCCCTGGGCGGACCGGAAGGTGGCGCGCTTGCGGGGCGCTGCGACAGCGGTCGCAGGTGTCTCGCCAGCGGACGCGTCAGGCCCGCCCATGTCTCGTCATCGAATCGTGCGGGATCTAGCGGTGCGGGCGCGGCGTTGACTGCCGCGCCCGGATCAGGC
>JANNOT010000034.1:0-4146 GCA_031399375.1 Paraoceanicella sp. | reverse complement strand
GGACATGTTCGGGACCCCATTCGTAGGTGCGATCCATGGGCGGCTCCTGACCGCGTGGTCCACGGCCGGGGTGATCGGTCCCGTCGTGGTGAACTACACCGCGAGGCGCAGCTGGCGGCGGGCGTGGCGCGGGCGGATGTCTACGACCGGACGATGCTGATCCTGGCGGGGATGCTGGTGGTCGGCCTGATCGCCAATGCCCTGATCCGCCCGGTGGCCAAACGCTGGCACATGCCGGAGGCCGAGGTGGCCCGGCTTCAGATGCGCCCCGCCACGAGCGCCGTGGCGGAGGCGGACGCCGCGCGGACCGGCGGCGGCGGCGTTAGCGTTCTGATCGTGCGCGCCTGGGCCGCCGTGGGGATCCCCATCCTCTAGGGCGTCTGGCGCACGGTGATCAAGGCCGCGCCGCTCTTCGGCTGAGCCCGCGCGCCCACCCCCCGAAAGGGGCTTTCCCTGACCTGCGTTCCTGCGCAAGGTGGGAGCAAGCCGGGGGGTGGGCATGCGGGACCGCGTCGATCTGAACTGCGACATGGGCGAGGGGTTCGGGCACTGGACCTATGGCGACGCGCCCGATGCGGCGATCATGCCGCTGATCTCCTCGGCCAATGTGGCGACCGGGTTCCATGGCGGGGACCCCAACATCATGGACCGGATGGCGCGGCTCTGCGCCGACCATGGCGTGGGGCTCGGGGCGCATCCGAGCTACAACGACCGCCAGGGCTTCGGCCGCCGGGTGATCGCGGCCGAACCGGTTGAGCTGGTGAACGACATCCTCTACCAGGTCGGTGCGCTCCGGGAATTCGGGCGGCGGCATGGGGTGCCCCTCCAGCATGTGAAGCCCCATGGCGCGCTCTATATGACGATGGCGAAGGACGCGGCCTTCTCGCGCCTCCTGATCGAGGCGATCCAGGCGACGGACCCGGACGCCTTCCTCTACTGCATGCACGTCTCGGCCATCGCGGATCTCGCCCCCGAGACGGGGCAGAGGGTCGTGCGCGAATTCTCTGCCGACCGCGACTACAACGCCGCGGGCTCCATCGTGTTCGCCCGCCACATGCGCAGGCTGGACCCGGCCGAGGTCGCGGCGAAATGCGTGCGTGCCTGCACCGATGGCCGGGTGGCGACGGTCGAGGGGGGCGAGGTCGAGATCGCCTTCGAGTCCATCTGCTTTCATTCCGACACCCCCGGCGCGCTCGAGATCGGGCGGGCGGTGCGCGCGGCACTCGACGCGGCGGGCGTGGTCGTCGCCCGTCCCTCCTGAGCCAGCGGAGAGCCCATGCCCGAGATCCGATCCCCGTTGCCCGGCACGTTCTACCGCGCCCCCGCCCCCGGCCAGCCCCCGTTCCGCGAGGTGGGCGATGCGGTCGCCATCGGTGACGTGGTCGGGCTGGTGGAGGTGATGAAGACCTTCGTCGAGGTGAAGTCCGAGGCGGCGGGGACCATCACCGCCTTTCACGCCGGGAACGGCGCGCCCATCGGTCCGGGCGACCTGATCGCGGAGCTCGCGTGAAGGGTCCCGCCGGGCGCACGCTCTTCATCGCCAATCGTGGCGAGATCGCGGTGCGCATCAACCGCGCGGGCAAGGCGCTGGGGATGACGGTCGTCCAGGGCCATTCCGCCGCCGATGCCGACAGCCTGGCGGTGCGGATGGCCGACCGGGCGGTGCTGCTGGGGCCCCCGCCCGCCGCGCAGTCCTACCTCAACATCCCCGCCGTGGTCGCGGCGGCGAAGGCGAGCGGGGCGGATGCCGTCCACCCGGGCTACGGCTTTCTGAGCGAGAATGCGGGTTTTGCCGCGGCGGTCGAGGCGGCTGGGATGATCTTCGTCGGACCCCGGCCCGAGACCATCGCCATGATGGGTGACAAGGCCGCGGCCCTTGCCGCGGCGCGCGACGCGGGCGTGCCCACCGTCCCGGGCAGCGGCGGCCGGGTGGACCCCAACGATGCGGCGGCCGTGGCCGCGGGGATCGGCTATCCGGTAATGATCAAGGCCGCGGCGGGGGGCGGCGGCCGTGGCATCCGGGTCGCCCGGGATGCGGCGGAACTCGCCCGGCTCGCCCCCCAGGCGGCAGCGGAGGCGGAGGCGGCCTTCGGCGACGGCGGCCTCTATCTCGAGCGGATGATCGAACACGCCCGGCATGTCGAGGTGCAGGTGCTGGGCGACGGCGTTCGGGCCATCCATCTCGGCGAGCGGGAATGCTCGCTCCAGCGCCGCCGCCAGAAGGTGTGGGAGGAGGCGCCGGCCCCCGGTCTCTCGCCCGCAACCCGCGCGCGGATCGGGGCGGTGTCGGTGGCGCTTGCCGAGCGGGTGGGCTATCGCGGGGCGGGGACGCTCGAATACCTCTACGACGCGGGCGCGGATGCCTTCCACTTCATCGAGATGAACACCCGCATCCAGGTCGAGCACCCGGTGACCGAGGCGGTGACAGGCGTGGACCTGGTGCAGGCGATGATCCGCATCGCCTTCGGCGGCCCGCTGCCCGACCCGGCCCCCGCACGGGGCTGGGCCATCGAGGTGCGGATCAATGCCGAGGATCCCGCGCGCGGGTTCCTGCCCTCGCCCGGCACGATCACCGGGCTGCACGTGCCGCCGGACGTGCGGTTCGACACGATGCTCTACCCGGGCTACACCGTGCCGCCTTGGTACGATTCGCTGGTGGGCAAGCTGATCGTTCAGGGGGACGACCGCGCGCAGGCATTGGCGCGGCTGCGCGCGGCGCTCGACGGCCTGCGGGTCGAGGGGGTGCGCACCACCATCCCGCTCCACCGCGCGCTCGTCCGTGACCCGGACGTGGTCGCGGGCGCCGTCGATACCCGATTTCTCGAAGCCTGGCTCGCCGCCGGGCCAAATCTCGAGCCATACCTGGAGCCCCCCGCATGACCCGCTATTCCTTCGGCGGCGACGAGCACATCTTCGTCGAGATCGACGAGGCGATGTCGCTCGACGCCTTTTTCAAGAGCCTTTCCATCTGCACCGCGCTGAAGGCGGCCGGGATCCGCGGCGTCACCGAAATCTGCCCCGCCAACGCGTCGTTCCAGGTGAAATACGACCCCGAGATCATCGCCCCCGACGACATGATGCGCGAGGTCCGGGCGCTCGAATCCGCCGCCGACACGGCGGACAAGACGATCCCGACCCGGATCATCGAGATCCCGGTCTACTACCGCGACCCCTGGACCCACGAGACGCTGATGCGGTTCCGCGAGCGCCACCAGGACCCCACGGGGAGCGACCTCGACTATGCCGCGCGGGTGAACGGGCTGCCGGATGCCGACGCCTTCATCCGCGCGCATCATGGGAGCCCCTGGTTCGTGTCGATGGTGGGGTTTGTCGCGGGGCTGCCGTTTCTCTACCAGCTCGTCGAGCGGGCGCGCCAGTTGCAGGTGCCAAAATACCTGCGCCCGCGCACGGACACGCCAAAGCTGACCATCGGCCATGGCGGGTGTTTCTCCTGCATCTACTCGGTGCGGGGTGCCGGGGGCTACCAGATGTTCGGGATCACCCCCGCGCCGATCTTCGACCCCGAGCAGAAGGTGGGCTACCTGCGCGATTTCATGGTGCTGTTCCGCCCCGGGGACATCGTGAAGTGGCGGCCCATCGGGCGCGAGGAGCATGACGCGATCGCAGCCGACGTGGCCGCGGGCCGGTGGGCCCCCAGGATGGCCGAGGCGGTTTTCGACCTCGCAGCCTTCAATGCCGACGCGGATGCAAGCAATGCAAGGCTGATGGAGGCGCTCCATGGCGCTTGAGATCGTGTCGCCCGGCCTTTCGACCACGGTCCAGGATCTGGGGCGCCCTGGCTATTTCCACCTCGGCATTCCGATGGGCGGTGCAATGGACCGCCATGCGCTGCGCGCCGGCAACCTGCTGGTCGGCAACGACGAGGGGGCAGCGGCGCTGGAGATCACCTTCCTCGGGCCCGAGGCGGTGCTGCACCGCGATGCGGTCGTGGCCGTGACCGGTGCGGCGCTGCCGCTCAGGATCGACGGCGCAGAGCATCCGGGCTGGACGGCGATCCCCGTGCGGGCGGGCCAGAGGATCGGTTTCGGCACGCTGCGGGGCGGGGCGCGGGCCTATCTCGCCATCTCGGGCGGAATCGACACGCCGCCAGCCCTCGGGTCGCGCTCCACCTACGCCATCGGGCGG
>JANNOT010000022.1:0-2282 GCA_031399375.1 Paraoceanicella sp. | reverse complement strand
CGTCGAGTACGCGAAGACTGTCGCGGCGATCCGGGAAGCGACGGATGCCGCAAACGGACCGACGTTCGAGGAGCGCAAGCGGGCGGTGGTGACCAAAGCGCAGCCGCCACAACTCAACCCCACATCCCTCGAGCCGCTCTCGCTGTCGTTCCCCCGTCCCACCCCGATCAAGGACATCTACCGGGCGCTCGGGAATGCTTTCGGCATCAACATCATCTTCGACCAGGGCGTCAAGGATGAGGAGCGGATCTCGATCGAACTGCGGGACGTCACCGCGCAGCAGGCTCTCGAGCGGGTGATGCAGGCCGGCAACCAGTTCTACAAGGTACTCGACGAGAAGACGCTCATCGTCATCCCCGACACCCCGCAGACGCGCCGCGACTACGAGGACCTCGTGATCCGGACCTTCTATCTCTCTAACGGTGACGCCGAGCAGGTGACTAACGTCGTCCGGACGATGATCGAAGCGCGGAACGTGTTTCCGCTGAAGGCACTCAATGCGATTACGATTCGCGACACCGCGGACAAGGTGCGGATCGCCGAGAAGATCATCGAAGCGAACGACAAGGCGCGCGCGGAAGTCGTCGTTCAGGTGGAGCTGCTTCAGGTCGACGCCCGGAAGTTGAGAGACATAGGCCTCAAGCTCGGTGCTTACAGCACCAGCGGCGCGCTCAGCAACGCGGCAGGCGCAGCGATCGGAAGCCTTCCGTTCGGTGAGCTCGGTGACATCGCGCTCAATGATTTCAACTTCACCATCCCGACCCTCAGCTATACGCTTCTCAAGAACAACACGGACGCACGGCTTCTGGCCCGGCCCCAGCTCCGGATCTCCGAAGGCGAGGACGCGACATTGCACATCGGTCAGAAACAGCCGATCCCGGTGTCGACACTGTTCACGAACGTAGGTGCCGGCGGCGGATTCAATCAGGGACCGATCACCTCGTTCCAGTACCAGGACATCGGCATCAAAATCGCCATGACACCGCGCGTTCATCACAATCGGGCGACGGCGCCGCTCGCGGCTTGATTTCGGCGCAGTCCACCGCAAACATGGCCGCGCTTGCCGGGATCGACCCGCGCCGCCGACGATCTCTCCGAAGGAGCCTCCAGATGCGCCGCCTCGCCCTCCTTGTTGCTGCGGGCCTCGCCACCACACCCGCGCTCGGTCAAGACACCTCCGGCATGCCGGAAGACGAGCGCGCGGCCTTCCGGGCCGAGGTCAGGGCCTATCTTCTGGACAATCCCGAAGTGCTGGTCGAAGCGATGGACATCCTGCAAGCCCGCGAGGAGGCTGCGGCCGCCGAACGCGACGCGCTTCTGGTGCAGTCGAAGGCCGCCGACATCTTCTCCAGCCAAACGGACTGGGTCGGCGGCAACCTTGACGGGGACATCACGGTCGTCGAATTCATGGATTATCGGTGCGGCTATTGCCGCAAGGCGCATGAGGAGGTGGATGCGCTGGTCAAGGGCGACGGCAACATCCGCTATGTGATCAAGGAGTTCCCGATCCTCGGCGAGGGGTCGGTCCTGTCGTCGCAGTTCGCCATCGCGGTCCGGCTCCTGCACGGCGATGCAGCCTACAAGGCCGCGCATGACGCGTTGATCACGCTGCGGGGCGACCCGACGCCGGATACGCTGGCCCGCCTGGCCGAGCAGCTCGGCCATGACGCGGAACCGATCATCGCCAAGATGCCGACCGACGAGGTGATGTCGGTGATCGCGGTGAACCATGCGCTGGCAGGGTCGATGGAGATCTCGGGCACCCCGACCTTCGTGGTCAAGGACGTGATGCTGCGGGGCTACGTCCCGCTCCAAGACATGCAGGCCCTGGTCGCCGAACTCCGCGGCGAAGGCTGACCTCAGGGCGCGCGGGCGGCGCGCAACCGGTCGGTCAGCCCGTCATGCGCTCCGGGCGCACGGTCCGGGGCATCCCCCAACAGTCGCTCCGCAACGCGCTCGGATGCTGTTCATCGGATGGAGGATGAGGTTCTCGGGCCGGGTCCTCTCTCCCACGACCAGCAGGCGGACCTCATGGTCGGTGGTGTTCAGGAAACTGTGCGCAAGGCCCGTCACCGGCGGGAACCCCACCCCGTCACCCGGGCCAAGGCGGTAGAGCGCGCCGTCCGGACCTTCGATCGCGGTCCAATGCGCGATGGCGGCGTTGCGGTCCGTCACTCCGCCGCTTCGGCGGTCAGGGCCTCGATCTCGGCGGCCTTCGCCTCCACCAGTTCGACGATGTGGTCGACCATCCGGTCGTTGGAGAGGGTGTGATCCTGCTTGCC
>JANNOT010000015.1:0-1811 GCA_031399375.1 Paraoceanicella sp. | reverse complement strand
GGCCTCGGGCTCGAGGCGCTGCGGCGCGAGGACTTCGTGAAGCCCACCTCCTGGCCCACCATCGACCTGATCCCGTCCTGCGCCAACGCGGCCTTCGTCGAGTTCGCCTCGGCCCAGTACCGCCATCTCAACCCCGACTGGACGTTTTTCGCGGCCGTCTCGCGGTTTCTCGACGCGCTGCCGCCCGACGCCTATGACCTCGTCTTCTTCGACTGCCCGCCCGCCATCGGGTACCAGTCGATGAATGCGGTCTTTGCCGCCGACCTCCTCCTGATCCCCTCGGGGCCCGGGTACTGGGAATATGACAGCACGACCTCGTTCCTGGGCCAACTGGCCGAGGCGCTCGGCGATCTCGCCGCCGGGGCGGGGTCGTTTCCATCGGGAGGGCCAGTGCTGCCCAAGGCCTTCCTCGACCTGCGCATCCTGCTCACCCGCTATGAGCCCGGCAATGCGCTGCACCAGGCGATGGCGGCGGCGTTCCGGCAGGTCTTCGGCGACAGGGTGATGGAGAACCCCGTGGAACTGACCCGGGCGGTCGAGCAGTCGGGGCGGTTCCTCGCCTCGATCTACGAGACCGATTACCGCGACATGACGCGGGAGACCTGGCGGCGCGCGCGCGGCAGCTTCGATGCGGCCTGGGGCGAATTCCGCGGCACGCTGGATGCTGCGTGGGCGGCCCTGCCCGCCCCGATCGCCGAGGTGGCGGCATGACCCGGCGGCGCCGCGGCTTCGAGGTCGAGCTTCCACTCGACGACGGTACCGCCTTCCCCGCGGGGAAGGCCGACCGCCCCTCGCCCATGGCCAGTGCGGTGCGCGAGACCGCGGCGGCGCTCGGGGCGCGGGCGGCGGCGGAGGCGGCGATCCGGGCGGAGAACGACGCGCTCGCCATGGCCCATGTGGCGGCGCGCCGGGCGGGGCGGGTAGTCGAGCTGGTCCCGGTCGCGCGGATCCGGGCGACCAAGCTGACCCGCGACCGGGCGCAGGGTCCGGACCCGGAGCTTGCCGAGCTGGCAGCGAGCATCCGGGCGGTGGGCCTGTCGCATCCCGTGCGGGTGGAGCCGCAGGCGGATGGCGGGTTCGAGCTGATCCAGGGGTTCCGGCGGCTCGCCGCCTATCGGGCGCTGCTGGCCGAGACCGGGGACCCGGCCTGGGCCGCGATACCGGCCGTGGTGGAGGCGGGGGATGGCGTCCCGCTGCTCTACCGCCGCATGGTCGACGAGAACCTGGTGCGTAAGGACATTTCGTTTGCCGAGATGGCCGCGCTGGCGCGGGCCTATGCGGCCGATCCGGCGACGGGGGCGGGCGATCTCGACGCGGCGGTCACGGCGCTCTACGGCTCCGCCGGGGCCCAGAAGCGCAGCTATATCCGAGCCTTTGCCGCCCTGCTCGATGCCGTGGGCGACCATCTGCGCCACCCGCAGGCGGTTCCCCGGGCCCTTGGCCTGGCCCTGCGCAGGGCAATCGAGCCGCCGGGGGCTGCGGCGACGCTGGCCGCGGCGCTCGATGCGCTGGGGGACCGGGATGCCGAGGCCGAGCTGGCGCTGCTTGCCCGGTTCGCGGCGCCGCGCGACACTCCCCCCGATCCCCCCGATCCTCCCGCTCTCCCGCCGGTCCTGCGTGGCGGGCCGGTTCCCGCGGCGGACCCCCGGATCCGGGCGGTGGTGGACGCGCCGCAGGGCCGGGCGATCTGCACCGCGGGCGATGGCTGGCTGCAGATCCGGCTCGACCGCGACTTTACCGCCCTTCACCCCGTCGATCTCGACCGGGCGGTGCGCGGGCTGCTGGACGCGCTCGACGGCTGAGCGCGTCAC
>JANNOT010000502.1:0-5934 GCA_031399375.1 Paraoceanicella sp. | reverse complement strand
GCGGCCGAACGTGAACCCCTCGGACCTCTCGGACGTCATCGACACCTATGCCCAGGCCGACCAGGCAATGACCGAGACCGCCATCGCCGCCGCCGTCCATGCCTTCCCCGAGCGGGACCAGCCGGGGAAGGCATGGACGGCAGCGGCGATCGCCGTCTCGGTCATCGCCTGGTCGGCCTGGGCATAGGTGTCGATGACGTCCGAGAGGTCCGAGGGGTTCACATTCGGCCGCTCACCCGCGCCGCCGGTCCATTCACCGTTGATGAAGAGCTGTTTCATGGGGCGGGGTTCCTGTGATGGGGGGTCAGAGCAGGCCGCGGGCGGCCAGGTTGCGCATCAGGGCGCCGACGCCAAAGGTCCAGGGCGGACAGGCATCGGAGAGATCGACCCAGTTCACCAGCGCGCCGAGCGCGGGGGCCGAGATCGTCACCCGGTCGCCCACGCTGTGGGTAAAGCCCGCGCCGGGCGCGCCGCGGTCCTGGGTTGGGGCAAAGAGGGTGCCGAGATAGAGCATGAACCCGTCGGGGTACTGGTGCACCGCGCCCACGGTCTGGTCCACGATATCCTGCGGTTTCCGCGAGATCTGCGCCATGGGCGAGAGCCCGTCGAGCACGAAGCCATCCGCCCCCTCGACCCTGAGCCGCACCTCGGTGCGTTCCGCATCGGCGAGCGTGTAGCGGGCATCGAACAGCCGGATGAACGGGCCGATGGCGGCGGAGGCGTTGTTGTCCTTGGCCTTGGACAGGAGCAGCGCCGAGCGCCCCTCGACATCGCGCAGGTTCACGTCGTTGCCGAGCGTCACGCCCTTGATGACCCCGCGCGCGTCCACGGCCAGCACCAGTTCCGGCTCCGGATTGTTCCAGGTGGAGATGGGGTTGAGGCCGACCCGCGCGCCGGTGCCCACGGCCGAGAGGACCGGGGCCTTGGTGAACACCTCGGCATCCGGGCCGATCCCGACCTCGAGATATTGCGACCAGAGGCCGAGGTCCTGGAGCACGCCCTTCACCTCCGCGGCCTTGGCCGAGCCGGGTTCGAGCCCGCGCAGGCTGCCGCCCAGCACCGGTTCCAGCCGCGCGCGGATGTCCGATGCCCGGGCGGGGTCGCCCTTGGCCTGCTCCTCGACCACCCGCTCGATCATCGAGGCGGCGAAGGTGACGCCCGCGGCCTTGAGCACCTGAAGGTCGGGGGGGGCGAGCAGGCGGTCACCCGCCTCGGCCACCGCCCCGTCGAGAAAATGCTGGAGCGGGCCGAGATCGGGGAAATCCCCGTCAAGCCGCGCGGGCAGGTCGCCCATGGCGATTAGGTCCGCGACCGTGGGGGCAAGCCGGGACAGATCGACCAGCCCGTCGCCCCGCACCAGCACCGGCGCGGGTCCCCCCGCCGCCTCCACCCAGACCCGACCGATCAGGAGGGCTCGGGGATCGGCCGGCAGCACCTCGGCCGCGGTAAGCGCGCGCATGGATGTCCTTTCAGAACAGCGGGTGGGCGTATCGCGCCTCTGGTAGCCCAACCGGCCCCGGGCGGGCAACGAAGATCGCACCCGACAGCGGGGCTGCGGCAAGGGCGTCCGCATCCATCCCGCTGCGCGCGGTCGAGATGTAGAGCCGCTCAAGCCCCGCGCCCCCGAAACAGGCGCAGGTCACCCGCGGCACGGGCAGGTCCACACGGCCCGACGGCGCACCGTCCGGCGCAAGCCGCAGGAGCGCGTACCCGTCCCAGCGCGCGGACCACAGATGCCCTTCGGCATCCACACAGGCCCCATCCGGCTTTCCCGCGCCCTGGTCCGAGAACGTCCGGGGCGCCCCCACCGATCCCGTCGCAGGGTCATAGGGATAGGCGCGGATCACCCCCGTGGGGGTATCGGCGAAATACATGACGGTCCCGTCGGGCGAGAAGGCGATGGAATTGGCGCAGCGGACCCCCGTCTCCAGCACCTCGGCGCGCCCGGTGTAGCGGATCAGGGTCGAGGTCGGCTTCTGGCCATCCTCGTCGATGCCGCCCACGACGAACCGCCCCTGCCGGTCGCAGCGCCCGTCATTGAGGCGGCTCGTGGGATGGTCCGGCTCGAAATCCGTCAGCCGGTCGAGCCGGTCGCGCACGGGGTCCCAGCGAAACAGCCCGCTCTCGAACGCGCAGAGGATGTTGCCGGCGGGGTCGAAGGCGAACGAGCCGAGGCGTTCCGACAGCTCCCGCCGCTCCACCCCCTGCCCGTCCGCGTCGCATGACCAGAACGCCCGCCCGTGGATGTCGGTCCAGTAGAGGCGCGCGGTCGCGGCGTCCCACTGGATCCCCTCGGCCAGGATGCAGGCGCTCTCGACGAGGAGCTCTGCCTCAGCCACGCCGGTGCTCCGGCTGCTTGCCCAGGATGATCATGCCGAGCACGTCGTCCTCGGTCACGTCCGCCACCCGCTCGGTGCCCACCAGCTGGCCGTTCTTCATCACGCTGACCCGGTCGCAGAGCTTGAACACGTCATGGATGTCGTGGCTGATGAGGAAGATCCCGATGCCTTCCGCCTTCAGCTGTTGGATAAGCTCGGCCACCATCTGCGTCTCGGCCACGCCGAGGGCGGCGGTGGGTTCGTCCATGATCAGGATCCGGGCGTTGAAGTAAACGGCGCGCGCAATGGCCACCGACTGGCGCTGCCCGCCCGACAGCGCCTTCACCGGGGTCTTGAACTTGGCGAAGTTGGGGTTGAGCCGCCCCATGATCTTGCGCGTCTCCGCCTCCATCCGGTCGTCATCGACGAAGCCGAAGCGGTCCACGATCTCGCGCCCCAGGAACAGGTTCGAGGCAGCATCCAGATTGTCGGCGAGCGCGAGCGACTGGTAGATCGTCTCGATATTGTAGCGCCGGGCGTCGCGGGGATTGTGGATCTCCGCCACCTCGCCATTGATGCGGATCTCGCCCGCGTCGCAGGGGTAGGCGCCCGAGAGGATCTTGATCAGCGTCGACTTGCCCGCGCCGTTATGGCCGAGCAGCCCCACCACCTCGCCGGGAAAGAGATCGACCGTCACGTGGTCGACCGCTCGGACCCCGCCGAAGCTCAGCTGGATGTCGCGCATTTCCACCAGTGGCGTCATGGTCAGGCCCCCGTCCGGCGACGATAGACGATGTCGATCAGCACGGCGAGCACGAGCACCACGCCGACCACGATGGATTGCAGCGGCGCATCCACGCCGACCATGGCCATGCCAGATTGCAGGGACTGCATCACCAGCGCGCCCACGATGGCACCATAGATCGTGCCGATCCCGCCCGACAGCGCGGTGCCCCCGATCACGGCGGCGGCGATGACGCGCAGCTCGTCGAGCGTGCCGAGATCGTTGCCGACCGACCCGAGCCGGGCCGAGGCCACGACCGACGAGATGGCGCAGAGCACCCCCATCAGTGCGAACACCTTGACGGTCAGGAGGCGCGTGTCCACGCCCGACAGCTCCGCCGCGTCGGGGTTGCCGCCGGTGGCGAAGATGTAGCGCCCGAACCGCGTGCGCTGCGCGATCACGGTCATGACCACGGCGACCAGCAGCAGGATCACGACGGGGATCGCGATGCCGTGGACGAGGCCGCCGCCATCCGCGGGCACCGCCACGCCGCGGGCGGCAAAGATCCGCTCGGCGGCGAGGCGCGGCACGTCATAGGCCGCGACGACCCAGACAAAGCCGAGGATGATCACGACCATCAGCCCCGCTACCGCCACCTCGGCCCAGAGCGGCTTGATGGGAAAGCCGTGGGTCCCGCGGCGGCGGCGCGACTGGATGATGAGCACCAGCGCGATCAGCGTGGCCGCCAGCCCCAGCACCCAGCTTGCCGTTCCGCCCAGCGACCCCTCCGGCCCGCCGCCGAAGAGCTTGAAGACGGGGTCGAGCGGCGAGACCGTCTGCCCGCTGGTCACGAGCCACGCCGCCCCGCGCCAGACCAGCAGCCCCCCCAGGGTGACGATGAAGGCCGGGATCGCGAGATAGCCGATCAGGTAACCCTGGAACGCCCCGATCGCCGCACCCGCGACCACCCCCGCCGCGACCGAGGCGAGCGTCACCGCCCAGGAGCCCGTCCCGAACATCGGATCAAAGACCTGGAGCTGGAGCGAGCCCATGACCATGCCGAGAAACCCCAGCAGCGCCCCCACCGACAAATCGATGTGGCGCATCACGATCACAAACACCATCCCCGTCGCCATGATCGCGACCGACGCCGTCTGGACCGACAGGTTGTAGAGGTTGCGCGGGGTCAGAAACAGCCCGCCGGTCACCAGGTCGAACAGGATCCAGAGCACGAGCAGCGCTCCCACCATGCCCAGAAGCCGCGTGTCGATCTCCATCGCCTGCACGATGCGGCGCAATCGGTCCCCCATGCCGGACCCCCTCCCCCGTTGGTCTCACCGGCTCCACCGCCTGGGGCGGGGCGGGGCTGTCCCCGCCCGGCCGCAACCGGTGTCCGGCGGCAGGGTGTCCTGCCGCCGGGTCGCGATCGGGTCAGTTGCAGACGGCGACCTTCCCTGCGGAGACGCCCTTGCAGAGCGCGTCCTTGGTGATCCAGTTCGCGTCGAGCACCGCGTTCAGGTTCGCCGCCGTCACGGGGACGGGCTTGAGGAAGATCGACGTCACGGTGTTGCCGCCCGGGGTGGTGAAGGGCGCCGCACCCGCGACATCGGCAGGCTTCGTTCCGCCAGCGAGGGCGAGCGCGATCTCCGCCGCCGCCTTGCCCAGATCGCGGGCGTCCTTGAACACCGACACCGTCTGGGTGCCGAGCGCCACGCGGTTCAGCGCGGCATGGTCGGCATCCTGGCCCGAGACGGGCGTGCCCTCCATCCCCTGGGCGGTCAGCGCCGCGACGACGCCACCGGCGGTCCCGTCATTGGCGGCCACGACCGCATCGACCTTGTTGTCGTTGGCGGTCAGGATCTGCTCCATGTTGCGCTGCGCGTTCGCGGGCAGCCAGCCATCGGTGTACTGCTCGCCCACGATCTTGATGTCGCCGGCGTCGAGCGCGGCCTGCAGAACCTCCTGCGCGCCCTGGCGGAGGAAATCCGCGTTCGGATCGGTGGGTGAGCCCTTGATCATCACGTAATTGCCCTTGGGCGCCGCCTCGAGCACCGCACGGGCCTGCATCCGGCCGACCTCGACATTGTCGAAGGTCAGGTAGAAGGCCGCCGGATCCTCGATGAGCCGGTCATAGGCGATCACGGGGATGCCCTCGTTCGTCGCGGCCGTAACCGCAGGTCCGATGGCCGAGGCGTCCTGGGCGAGGATGATCAGCGCCTTCGCGCCCCGGGCGATCAGGCTTTCGACGTCTGAAAGCTGCTTGGCCGACGAGGACTGCGCATCCGCCGACAGATACGTGGCGCCCGCCGCCTCGAGCACGGCCTTGATCGCCGCCTCATCGGTCTTCCAGCGCTCTTCCTGGAAGTTCGACCAGCTCACCCCGACCACCTGGGCCGATGCGCCGGAGGCGAGAGCCGCGGCGAACCCCGTCAGGGCGAGCGCGACCAGCGTCGTCTTCAATGATGTCATGTCCGGTCCTCCCAAAAACCGTTGCAGGCGGGGGAATCGCACCCCAACCCTGTGCCGACGCTAGGATCATTTATTTTTGTGTCAAATTATTTTTGACCCGTGAGGTACGTGTGTTTACCATTTCATGACCGCGGCGGATTCGCAACGCGCGCGGCAATCGGGCAACGGCTTGGATCAATTGCCCAACAGGGGAGCATTTGCCGATGAGCGGCGGGGGTCAGGCGGATACGGGCAGCAGAATTAATTTTTGCAGCGCAAAAAATAATGCTGCATCTGCACAACGGCAGCGGGCATGAGGGCGACCTATCCCGACCTCGCCGGGCGGGGCGTGTTCGTCTCGGGCGGGGCGACGGGCATCGGGTCGGACATCGTGCGTGCCTTTCATGCCCAGGGGTCGCGGGTGCTCTTCACCGATATCGACGG
>JANNOT010000427.1:0-4288 GCA_031399375.1 Paraoceanicella sp. | reverse complement strand
TGGGGAGGCGAGCCGGTCGCACAGACCCCGCGCCGCTGCATCGGGTCGCGCCAACATGCGCCGATCCTCGCCGCGCGCATCTGGTGGAGCGGTCGCGCCTGGGACTGCCTCATGGTCCCCGCCTACCTCTTCCGCGCGATCGGCGTGCGCCCCCTGCGCGCGGCAGAAGGGCGCGCCGCGAAAGCCGCGCTCGGCGCCTTGGCCGTCGGCCCGCTCGAGGTGACGCCGCTTTACACCGACCGCTACGGCCGCTTGGTGGCCGTGGTGCGGGCCCGAGGGGTCGATCTGGGGGCCGAGCTGGTGCGGCAGGGGTATGCCCGCCCGTGGCCGCATGACGCAAAGGGCCGGGCGCTCGCACCGCGGCCGAGGGGGTGCTGATGACGCTCAATCCAATGCGCATCCAGCTAAGCCGCGAGCGCGGGTGGCGCATGCCCGAGGGCGCGGTGAAGGTTGATCGGACGACACGGTGGGGCAACCCGTTCCGGGTCGAGGCCTTCGGCTATCCCACGCACCTTACGGCGGGATGCAACGAGGCCAAGCATTGGCGCCATAGGAAGGCAGTGGCGAGCTTCTTGCGGATGCTGGAAAACGAGACCCGAGCGTACCCGTCGCTCGACGAGATCAGGCGCGACCTGCACGGCCGGTCCCTTGCGTGCTGGTGCCCGCTCGACGCGCCCTGCCATGCCGATGTCCTGCTGGAGATCGCGAACCGATGCCCAAACTGACCGAAGCGCGCATCCGCCGGGCCGTCGAGGCGGTCAAGGCCGCGGGGATCCCGATCGCCCGGGTCTCGATCACCGGCGACACAGTCGAAGTCCATGTCGGAGCACCGCTTGCCGAATCGCCCGTCATCGTCCGCAAGCTGATGGAGTACGACGATGGGGACTGACATGCGCGTCGACCTGCCCTTCCTCATGCGCTCGCGCCGCGCCGACGGCACCTGGCGCTACCGGTACCGGCGGGGCGGCGTGGTCGTGCCGCTCCCGGGCAGCCCAGGCGATCCGGAGTTCCAGCGCGCCTACGACGCCGCGCGCCGCGGCGCGACGCCGGCGGCGCCCGAAACGGCCGAGGCGGGGTCGCTGCGCTGGCTGGTCACGAAGTACCTCGCTCATCTCGAGGCAGGGCTCGCACGCGGCCAGGTCGGCCATGGCACGGTGAAGCAGCGGCGCCACCTTCTTGGCACCCTCCTGCCCGCCTGGGCGGACCACAACGCCCGGACCCTCCCCGACCGCTGGGTGCGCCGCGTCGTGCACGAGCGGGCAGACCGGCCGGCGAGCGCTGCGACGCTGCTAAAGGCGATCCGCGGGATGTACGCCTGGGGCATGGAGGCGGGGCTGGTTCCGCGAAACCCCGCCACCGCGGTCCGGGCGCCGACCTACCGCACCGAGGGCTTCCGGGCCTGGACGGTCGCCGACCTGCGCAAGTTCACAGAGCACCACAAGCTCGGCACGGCGGCCCACCTCGCGCTCATGCTCCTGGTCTTCACTGCCTGCCGCCGATCCGACCTCGCCGTCCTCGGCCGCCAGCACATCAAGACAATCGAGGGCGTGACGGCGCTGTCCTGGCGCCAGGCCAAGACTTCGACCACCGTCGAGGTGCCGATCCTGCCGCCGTTGGCCGCGGCGATCGACACCGTGCCCGCCGGGCAGATGACCTTCCTCATCACTCCCTTCGGCCGCCCCTACACGCCCGCGGGCCTGGGGAATAAGATGCGCGACTGGTGTACCGATGCGGGCCTCTCCGGGCTCTCGGCCCACGGCGTGCGCAAGGCCTCCGGCGGCCTGCTCGCCGAACTCGGCTGCACCGAGCACCAGATCATGGCCGTGCTTGGCCACGCGAGCCCGCGGGTCAGCGCGATCTACACCCGCTCGGCCCGCCGCTGGACCCTCGCGCTTGACGCCATGAAGCGGATGGAGGGAGTGTCCCTGTGAACCGGCTACCGCGGAGCCGGTTCACTTTCCGAAAATAGGCCAAGCACAACAGAGGCTTGACCGTTTCGTTCATGAGGGATGGTGCCCGGGGCCGGAATCGAACCAGCGACACGCGGATTTTCAATCCGCTGCTCTACCAACTGAGCTACCCGGGCAAATCGGAGCGGTGTGTAGACGACGCGGGCGGGACTGTCCAGAGCCGTGTCCCCTAGGGACGGTCGCCGGGCGGGGGGGCGTCGTCGGGGGGCTCCTCCTCCTCGACCGGGACGGCGTAGGCGCCGCTCAGCCAGTTGATCAGGTCGCGGTCCGCGCAGGCGGGCGAGCAGAACGGGCGCAGGCGCGGGGCAGCGGGCTTGCCGCAGATCGGGCAGCCGGGGGCGGTCATGGCCAGAGCTCGGCCAGCGGCCTGCGCTCGCGCTTTCGCTGCAGTTCGAGATGGCCGAGCGGGGTCCAGCCCGCGACCGAGGTCTCGATGCTGTCTGCCTTGAAGGCCGCCTTCAGCACCGCCTCGACCTGGGGGCGGTCCTTCTTGGCAAGGGCTGCGGGGTCGATCACCACGACACCCCCCAGGCCGCGCAGGCGCAGCTCGCGCGGCAGGGCGCGCAGGGCGGCCAGCGTCGCCTTCAGCCCCGCGGCGGGCGAGAAATCCCCCCCGGTGTTGACATCGACCGTCACGCAGGCCCGGGTGCGCTCGATCGCCATGAACCCCCCGCCGGCCAGGACCGCCTCGGGGGTGGCGAGCCGATCGAGCGTCGCCCACACCCCGAACTGCTCGGCATGGCCACCCCGGCCCGCCTCGTCCTGATAGACGGCATCGGGTTCCGGATCGACCCAGTCGCGCCACGCCTCGAACGCGGCCGACGGGGCGGAGAGGGCGAGGCCCGGGGCTGCCGCCTCGGCCTCGGCCCGCTGGGCCACGAGATCGGCGATGTCCTCGGCGATCACGGCCGCCTCCACCCCCGCGGATGCGGAGCGCAGGATGAGCCCGGTCTCGGCCGCGTCGGGCAGCGCCGCCTCGGCGATGCCGGTCAGGCGCATGCGCTCGGACCCGTCGCGGATGCGCCGCGCAATGTTCAGGCCCGGGGCCCCCGGGGTCAGGATCGCGTAGCGGCCCTTGTAGAGCACCCGGGCGGTCATCGGCACCGCCTTGCCCGGCTCGGGCTGGCCGGTCACCTGGGCCAGCACATGGGCGCCGGGCTTCAGGGGACCCGCCTCGCGCACCAGCCCCTCGGCCCCGCCGAGATCGACGAACGCGCCGCCGAGCGTCGGGGCCGGGCGGATGACGCGCGCGCAGTAGACGGCGCCGGTGCGGGGGCCCGGGTCGCCCGGTCGCGGGTCGATCAGCAGGTCCTCGACCACCCCGTCCACGATGAGGGCCGCGAGGCTTCGGCCCCCCACCTCGTCGGTCACGACCACCCGGCCCCTCATGCCACGGCCCGCAGCGGCACGGGGTAGCCCGCCGCGACGAGCAGCCCCGCGGTCTCGGCCAGCGGCAGGCCCACGACCGCGCTGTAGCTGCCAGACAGCGCTGGAATGAAGGCCCCAGCGGCACCCTGGATGGCATAGCCGCCCGCCTTGCCCTCCCACTCGCCCGAGGCGAGATAGGCATCGAGTTCGGCCGTGCTCAGCCGCTTCATGCGCAGGATGCTTTCGACGGTGCGCGACCAGAGCCGGGGGCCGCGCAGCACCACGGCGGTGATGACCCGGTGGCGGCGCCCCGACATCAGGCGCAGGAAGGCGCCCGCCTCGGCCGCGTCAGCAGGCTTGCCGAGGATCCGGCGGCCCACGCAGACCACGGTGTCGGCGGCCAGCACCAGATCGTCGCCGGCACACGCCACCGCCGCCGCCTTTTCCTGCGCCAGACGCTCGGCACAGGCGCGGGGCAGTTCGCCGCGGCGCGGGGTCTCGTCGATATCGGCGGGGGAGATGCTGTCGGGCACGACACCGATCTGTGCCAGGAGCGCCCGGCGTCGCGGCGAGGCGGAGCCGAGGATCAGGCGCATGGCCCTTACTTGAATCGGTAGGTGATGCGCCCCTTGGTCAGGTCATAGGGCGTCATTTCGACCTGCACCTTGTCGCCGGCCAGCACGCGGATCCGGTTCTTGCGCATCTTGCCTGCGGTGTGGGCGATGATTTCGTGGCCGTTGTCGAGCGTCACCCGAAAGGTCGCGTTGGGCAGGAGTTCGGTCACGACACCGGGGAATTCAAGCATTTCTTCCTTGGTCATGGGCTCTCCGGACACGGGAATAGGACACGCGCAGCACCCTGCCGGGCAGGGGTCCGTTCGCGGCGCGGACCATGCGCGCGGGCCGGGGGAATTGCAAGGCCCGATAGCCCGGCCGCCGGAGGGGCACGCT
>JANNOT010000369.1:0-6312 GCA_031399375.1 Paraoceanicella sp. | reverse complement strand
TGGCGGGATCGCCGGACGACCGCCGAACGTGGTCTTCTACGCCACGTCCAATCGCCGTCATCTGATGCCGCGCGACATGATCGAGAACGAGCGGTCAACCGCCATCAATCCCGGCGAGGCGGTGGAGGAAAAGGTCTCCCTCTCCGACCGCTTCGGCCTCTGGCTCGGATTTCACCCCTGCAGCCAGGACGAATATCTCGCCATGGTGCGGGGGTACTGCGATGCGCTCGGCATTGCGATCGACGATGCCACGCTGCGCGGCGAGGCCATCGAGTGGCAGCAGACCCGGGGTGCCCGCTCTGGCCGCGTCGCATGGCAATACGTGACCGACCTTGCCGGGCGACGGGGGGTGAGCGCTTAGAGAAATCCCGCCGGATCAACGCTTTCCGCGCCGCGCCGCACCTCGAAATGGAGTGCGGGCGTGGCCGCGTCGGCGACCGAGCCGATCACCTGGCCGCGGCTCACCACATCGCCCTTGCGGACCGTCAGGCCGTCGATGCGGCCATAGACCGTGGTCAGGCCACCCGCGTGGCGGATCAGCACGATCTTGCCCGCCCCGCCAAGCGAGTTCGACACCAGTGCCACCTCGCCATCATCGGCCGCGACGACCGATGCACCGGCGGGGGCCGTGAAATCGATGCCGTCGTTGCGGTTCGGACCGGCCCGGGCATAGGTGCGCGCGATCTGGCCCTGGACGGGAACCAGCAGCTTGACCGATGACGGCGCGTCGCTGCGGTACTGGTCGAGGTTTGGCGATGGCGGGACGATTGCCGGCACCGGCACCGGGGGCAGGGGGTCGGCGGCGCTCGGCGGGCTGACGATCGGCTGGGTCGTGCCCGGGGCGGTCACCGCGCTTTCCGACAGGCCCGCCGCCCCTGGCGGGGGGATGCGCAGGTCCTGTCCCGGCCGGATGGTGTAGTCGCGCCCCATGCCGTTCCAGGCGGCAAGCTCGCTGACCTCGACCTCGTAGAGCCTGGATACCGAATAGATCGTCTCGCCCGGCTGGACGGTGTGGCGCAACGGCTCGAGCGCCGCGGTGTCCGTCCCGGTCTCGCCGGGTGCCGACAGGGGTGGGACCCCGCTGCTCCCGGTCGCGGCCCCGGTGCGGTCGATGGCTGCCTCGGCCAGTGCCGGGGTCCAGCCCGTGCCGTCGGGCGCCGTCGTAAGCGGCGCCGTGGTGACCGGGGCGCCGGGGACCGGCACCGGCGATGGCGACGGCGGTTCGGTCACGAACGGGCTCGTCGGCGTGACATCGGGCGGCAGGACAAGCGTGTCGCCGCGCCGCGGCCGCCAGGTGGCGGGAAGCCCGTTATACGAGGCGAGCGCCGCCACCGGCACCCCGATGCGCCGGGCGATCGAATCGAGCGTGTCGCCGTCATTGGCCACGACAACGGCATAGTCGGGATAGGTGATGATGCCGCGCCCGTCCGGAACACCCGTTGCGGGTGCGGCGGGGATGCCGGCGACATCGGGGTCACCGCCCTGGTAGACGACCGGGGCGGGGTCCTGCTCGCGCCCCGAACAGGCGGACAGGACGACCAGCGCCGCGATCCAGGTCCACCATCCACCGCGCTGCCCTGCCCGAACCATCCCGCCATACCCCATGCTCGCGTTCCACCCCCAGGCGCTAGTCCGGCACGTCCTGCGCCACGCCCGGCAGAAGAGGAACGAATCTTACATCGCCGAGTTCCGTATACTCCAGTCCGCCTGGTGTTTTCACCACCCGGATAAGCTGCTGCACCCGGTCGGACTGCCCCACCGGCAGCACCATGACCCCGCCATCGGACAATTGCGCAAGCAGGCGCGCCGGGGGATCCTCGGCCGCGGCGGTCAGGATGATGCGGTCGAACGGCGCCTGAAGCGCGAGACCCTGGGTTCCGTCCTCGATCAGGATCGTCACGTTGTTGATCCCCAGCTCCGTCAGCACCGCGGCGGCCCGGCGGGCGAGCGGGCGGTGACGCTCGACCGAATAGATCCGCCGCGCCAACCGGGCGAGGATCGCGGCCTGGTAGCCCGATCCGGTCCCCACTTCCAGCACCTTGGCGCGCGCGGTCAGCGCCAGCGCCTGCGTCATCAGCCCCACGACGGACGGCTGACTGATGGTCTGGCCGCAGGCGATCGGCAGGGCCACGTCCGCATGGGCCCGGTCGCGAAAGATGCCCTCGAGAAACATGGCCCGGGGCGTCGCCTCCATGGCCGTCAGGACCGCAGGGTCCGTGATCCCGGCGCGGCGCAGCGCATAGACGAACTGCATCAGCCGTAGCGCCTGCCCATCCATGCGTGTCTCCTGCGACGGCCGTGACCTTATCGCAACCGCCGGGCGGTGGGAATCGCCGATTGCGCGCGGTGCCGGGGCTGGACAGCCCGACGCGCGCCGTGCCTTATCGCGCCGCAATGCAGGTAGGACCGAAGGGGGATGCGGATGTCTCTGTCACTTCACGACACGGGAACGAAGAGCTTTGCGCAGGGGCTGCGCGGGCTCTCGATCGTGTTTGCCAAGGCCCAGGCGGCGGCCGAGGCCGGCGCGCTTGACCCGGCGACGCTGATGTCGGCACGGCTTGCCCCCGACATGCTGCCCTTTCCCCGCCAGGTCCAGATCGCCTGCGACCATGCAAAGGGCGCGATGAGCCGGCTTGCCGGGCAGGAGGTCCCGCGCTGGGAGGATACCGAGACGACGTTGGCCGACCTGGCCGCCCGGATCGCACGGACCCAGGCCCATGTGGAAGGGTTCGTGGCCGAGGATTTCGACGGCGCCGTGTCGCGCACGATCAGCCTGAAGGTCGGCCCTGCCACGATGGAGTTTCCCGCGACCGACTACCTCGTCACCTTCGCCCTGCCGAATTTCTGGTTCCACACCACCATGGCCTATGCGCTGATCCGCGCCGCCGGGGTGGGGATCGGCAAGGGCGACTTCATGGGTCGGTCCTAGGACAGCGCCGCACCGAGCCGCCCGACCAGGTCCTGTGCGGTCAGGTCGGCGCGCAGGGGTGTCACGGTCACGAAGCCCTCGGCCGTCTCGCGGGCATCGGTCCCGGGATCGGCCGCCTCGTTGCCCGTGGTATGGGTGAGCCAGAGATAGGTGCGCCGGTTGGGCGAGACCTGCTTTTCGACGCCGAAGGGCACGCCCGGGCGGTGGCCCTGGCGCGTCGCCTTCACCCCGCGGACGTCGGCGCCGGGCACGGGGGGGAAATTCACGTTGTAGAACACGCCGTAGCGCCGGTCCTCCCAGATCCCCAGGTCGAGGATCTGGCGAATGACCCGCGCGCCATGCTGGGTGGCCGCCTCGAAAATGTCCGCCAGCGGGCTGTTGCGCGGCCCCATGTACTGGCTGAGGCCGATGGCCCGGTGGTTCTGCAACGCCCCCTCCATCGCGCCGCCGAGCGTGCCGGAATAGAGCGTGTCCTCGGCCACGTTGTGCCCCCAGTTCACGCCCGACAGGATCAGGTCGGGGGGGGCGCCTTTCATCACGTCATGCAGCCCCGCCAGCACGCAATCTGCGGGCGACCCCTCGACCGCGAAGCGCCGCGGCCCCAGCTGCTCGATCCGCATGGGCCGGATGTAGGAGATGCAGTGGCCCACCCCCGACTGCTCGAAGGCGGGGGCGACCACCCAGACCTCGCCGTCCGGCCCGGCAAGCTCGGCCCCGATCGCCTCCGCCACCTTCAGCCCCTGGGCAGAGATGCCGTCGTCATTGGTGATCAGGATGCGCATGGGTCCCCCGGGCTCTTGGATGCGCCGCAGGTGTAGGGGCCAAGCCACGACGCGTCCAGCCGCTTTCCAAGCAGGCCCGCCTTGCGGTATCACGCCCCCGTGGCCCCGTAGCTCAGATGGATAGAGCAGCCGCCTTCTAAGCGGCTGGTCGCAGGTTCGAGTCCTGCCGGGGTCACCACTCCCCGAAATCAGCCTTTGGAATCAAAGTCTTGCTCGCCGGTTTCCAATTTGGGCTTTCGGGATTCCAATCTGCGGGCTTGGCCGAGCGCGTGGATCGTCGCTGCCGCCATTTTCCGGCGCCGCGCGTGCTTGGTGTATGTCTCCGATTCGCGGCTCGATGTGTGCCCTAGCGCGGCGCCGATCCCGTGCGGGCTGATCCCCGATTCCGCCGCATCGGCGCCCATGGCGTGCCGCATCCCGTGCGCTCGCGCGCTCACGCCCGCGGCGTTGCAGGCGGTCCGCCACCACTCGCCGAACCCGTTCGCGGTCCGGGCCGCGCCCTTCGCCGTCTCGAGGAAAGTGAGGCGTGAGCGGTCGGCGTGGCGCAGCGCCTCGGCCAGATCGGGGTCGATCGGGATCTCGACCGTCGCCCGCGTCTTCTCCTGCCGCCAGCTGATCCAGCCGCCCCGCAGGTTCTGCCAGCCCAGCCGGACGACGTTGCTGCGCCTGGCGCCGGTCCAGTAGAGGAGCTCCATGGCGAGGCGCTCCTGCGTCCCGTGCGCCCAGGTCGCGCGGAAGGCGGCGATGTCCTCGGCCGTCCAGACCTGGTGCGGCTGCTCGCGGTGCTTCGGCGGGGCGACGTCGCGCGACGGGTCGTCCTTCCGCCACTGCTCGCGCTTCAAGAACGCGAGGAGGGACCGCCAGACCTTCAGCCGGTTCCGCGCTGCGGATCCACCCTTGGCGCGTATGTCCTTCTCGATATGGCGGGGCTCGATCGCGGCGACCGGCGCGCGGCCGCGGTCGGCCGCGATGTGGAGCGCGATCCCGCGGCGGCTGGACTGGGTCAGCGGCGCCAGCGCGCGAAACTCGAGGCTGTCGAGATACGCATCCACCAGCGCCGCCACGGTCCGTCGGCCGGGGGGCGCCTGCCCTTCGCAGCCGGGGCCTGGTCGGCGGCGCGGGCATAGGCCGCCAGGAACGCGGGCGCATCGTGCGGGCCATCGGGCAGGCGCGTGAGCGCGCCCGCGGGCGCGCGGTAATAGGTCAGGACCGCCCCGCTCGGCTTTCGCACGATCTTGAGCCGCTTCAAGGTCACCCGAACGCCTCGTCGCATAGCGCTTGCTCCGTCGCCGCTGCCACCTTGTCATCAGCAGGCCGGGAGACGGCCCAGGCGTTAAGGTCGGCCCGCGCCCATCGGATCATGCGCGTGTCGGGCACCCGGCGCGCCGTGGGCATGCCTGGCGCCGTTCGCAGCTTCGTGACGCTCACGCCGATGTAGGCGGCAGCGTGCTCCGCCGTCATCAGCGCAGGCGGGTGCGCGAAGGATTGGGCGCGCAGGCTCATGGGATCCCCTGCATGCCGTTGTGCTCGCGCCCGTCAAGGAGGCGGCCGGCAGCGGCCTTGCCAATGAGGCGGCGGATCAAGACCGCTCGCCCCATCCTCAACCGTCTCCTCGTGCGCCCAGGCGCCCCACTGCTTGAAATGGAACGCCGCGCCTGCCAGAGCGCACCGATCGCGCAGGACCCGCGCCCAGGCAGGGTGCATCGGTCGCGCGCCGGGGCCGCTCTCGCCGCTGACGATCACAAGGCCGAGGCCGCCGAGACAGACCGCGCAAACGCTGCCGGATCCGATTTCGCGGCAGAGCTCCGTATGAAGGTCTACAGGCCCCAGTAGAGGCTCGATCGAGAGGAACCGCACTTTCGCGGGCACCGCTAGCAGCTTGGGAATGTCCCGGTCAGCCCCAAGCTGGTTCACGACCGTGCAGCCGAGCCAGACGTTCGGCCACCCATCGCCCCAGGCTGGGGCCTCGTAGCCATCGGGCAGAATCTTGACGACGTTACCAGTGCGCTTAGTGATCATCATCCAGTTGAGGTGAGGCGTGCGCGCGATCAGGTGCCACAGGTCGCCACGCCAGGCCGAGGTAATCGACCCGTGGCGGTCGAAGACGTCCGCGAGCGATGCACAGAAGACGCGGTGCCGCTCGCCTGCCGCAGCTGCGGCGCGGTTCAGCTAGCCCCCATTCGCCGTCGTGCTTGAACCGGTGGCGCACGATGGCTCATCCTTCCACCCGATGCCACGCGGGTGGGCCGGGCCCAACCTGCTCGCGACGATCCTGTTCGAAAAGTTCGGCCAGCATCAGCCTCTCAACCGCCAAGCCGAGCGATACGCCCAAGAAGGCGTCGATCTCAGTCTCTCCACCCTCGCCGACGAGGTCGGCGCCGCCACCGCGGCACTCGCGCCGTTGCACGCGCGGATCGCAGTGCACGTGTTTGCCGCCGAGCTGCTGCACGGTGACGACACGCCGGTACCTGTGCTGGCGAGGGGCAGGACCGATATCGCCCGGCTCTGGGTCTACGTCCGCGACGGCCGTCCGTTCGGTGGCAGAGCACCGCCCGCCGCGCTCTTCCGCTATTCCCACGACCGCCGTGGCGAGCATCCCCA
>JANNOT010000359.1:0-3090 GCA_031399375.1 Paraoceanicella sp. | reverse complement strand
CCGGCCGCCTCCGGAGCGGGCGGCGGCTCGGCGCCCGGGGCGGTGTCGGCCACCGGGGGCAGGTCGGGGCGGGCGGCGGCGGGTGCGATCGCTGCCGCAGCGGCCGGGGGGCCTGCGGCAGCCGCCGCCGCCGCCGCCGGTGCGGGTGCCGGTGCCGGTGCGGGGAGCGGGGTTGCGGGGGCATCGGGGGGCGCGTCGCGCACGTCGATCACGAGCTTGGCGAGGCCGAGCGCGCTGCCCTCGGCGGTGCAGTCGCAGGCGAGCGTCAGCAGGAGCACGGTCCCCGTGGGCTCGCGCCGGGTGCGTGCGCTCAGGACCCGGCTCGCCCGGCGGTCGGGAAAGATCGCGCCCGTGTCGAAATCCGCCCCGAGCCCGGGGAAGCGTGCGGTGACCTGGCGCCCCTCCTGGGTGACCGACCAGACCGTGCCCGGCGGCAGGTCGACGACGAGGCGCGAGATCTGGTTCTGGTCGCCCGCCCGCACGACCAGCCGTTCCTGCGCCCCCGCCGGGGTGGCGAGCAGGACAAGGGCGAGCAGGACGGGACGCAGGGCGATGCCCCTCATGCCGCCGCCCCCTTGGTGCCGCGCAGCGCCTCGTCCATCGCATTGAAGCTCGGGCGCATGGAATGGGGGGTGTTCTGGCGCCCGACCTCGACGCAGATGTTGGGGGCGTGGTTGTGCAGGTTGGCCACCAGCACCTCGCGGATCAGGACGTAGAACTGATGGTCGGCGTTGCAGACCGAGGCCACCTTGGTGGCGAAGGGACCGACGAGGCCGTAGGCGAGAAACACGCCCAAAAAGGTGCCCACGAGCGCGCCGCCGATCAGGGCGCCCAGCACCGCGGGGGGCTGGTCGATCGAGGCCATGGTCTTGATCACGCCCAGCACCGCCGCGACGATCCCGAGGGCGGGCAGCCCGTCGGCCATGGTCTGGAGCGCGTGGGAGGAGTGCAGGGCATGCGCCTTCTCGGCGTCGAGCTGCTTGTCGAGAACCTCCTCGACCTGGGAGGGGTCGTCATAGTTCATCGTGGCGTTGCGCATCGTGTCGCAGATCAGGTCCACGGCGGAATGGTCGGCCTGGATGCGCGGGTACTTCGCGAAGATCGGCGATTCGTGCGGGTTCTCGATGTGCTGCTCGAGATCGACGGGGTTGTTGCGCGCGACCTTGATCAGCTCGAACAGGAGGCAGAGCAGGTCCTGGTAGTCCTGCGTCTTCCACCGTGCGCCCTTGAAGACCTTGCCCACGTCCTTGAGCGTCTGCTTCACGCCCGCCCCGTCATTGGAGAGCAGGAAGGCCCCGACCGCGGCCCCCCCGATCATCATCATCTCGAAGGGCAGCGAGTGCAGGATGATGCCGATCTTCCCGCCCGCGGCGAGGTAGCCGCCGAAGACCATCACCATGGTGATCGTAATTCCCACGATTCCGATCATTGGGCTTCTCCCGCATGCTGATGAGGACCCGCCATTCCGTCCCGCCGCACCGGGGGCCGCGGGGTGCATCGACCCCCCGTTCCCGGATCGCGCCGGGCGGTGCACCGCCGGGCCGCTTCGTCCGCTCGGGCCGCAGTATCGGCCGGGCGGGGTTAAGAAAGCCCCAAGCGGGACCCCGTTGCTCGGTCGGCGCCCCGCTACCGGGTGGGGGCGGTGGCGTTGCGGGTCGCGAGCGCCGCGCTGACGGCATAGGCCCGGTCGGCCGGCAGGCCCGCGAGGATCGCGGCCGCGACCTCGGGCTTCATGCGCGCGACAAAGCCCGCGGCGAAGCGCACGTCCATGGTGGTGAAGATCTGGGCGGCCGCCTTGGGGTTCATCTGCTCGTAGACGGACACGAGGCGGGCGATGTCGGCCTCGGCCGCCCGGTCGGCGATCGCGAGGGTGGCCGAGAGCCGCTCCTCGGCCTCGCGCACGGCGGTCATCTGCTCGTCGAGCTTGCTGCGGGCGATGGCGAGCACCTGTTCGCGCTCGGCCAGTGCCCCTTCGCGCGCGCTCAGCTGCGCCTCGCGGGTGCGGATGGCGCCGAGCAGGGCCTCGACCCCCGGATCGGGGGCGCAGCCCGGGGTGCCGGGCCGGGGCGTCCCGATCGGGCGGGTGGCCGAGAGCGTGTCGGCAAGCGCCCCCGCCTCGCGTGCGATGGCCCCGTCGCGGTCCCCCGCGCGCAGCACGACCGAGCCCGCAAAGCAGAGCGTGATGAGAAGGAGCGCCCGCGGCCCGCGCCGGGGCGCCTGCCGTGGTCCCTGCCCTGCCCCTTGCCGGGATGCCCGCGGGGTGGATGCGGCCGGGCCCGGGGCGCCTGCCGATGGACCCGGGGCCGCTGCGGCGCGCGGCGGGGGCGGCGCCGTGGGGATCATGCCTCACCCCCGCCCAGGAGGGCGCGCAGCGCGTGCCGCAATTCGTCCCCCGGCCGGGCCCCGCGGGTGCCCGCTGGCATCGCGGTCGTGCCTGCGACCGGCGTTCCGGCCGGGCTCGCGGGTGCTGCGACGGCAGCGCCAGGGCGAGGACCGACAGGGGCCCCGGCGCGGGCCAGGGGCGGGACCGCCGGTCCGCTCGCAGGCAGGACAGCGATCGGGGTCGTGCGGCCCCCGAGGCTCGGCATCCTGTCCCCTGGCAGGGGGAAGAGCTGGAGCCGCGGCGCAGGGGAGGGCGGGACATCCAGGGAGGGGGCATCCAGGGAGGGGGGACCGAAACCGGGCGCCCCGAAGGCGCCTGCGCCCCGCAGGACATCCCCGTGCGCCGGGGCGGATGCCTCGGCCGGGGCCTCGACGAGCCGCGGGGGCGTCGCCCGGGGGGGCGTGGGGCCGTCCGGATCCCCGGTGCCGACCACGGGCAAGGGCATGGCCACGGGCGAGACCACGGGCGAGAGCACGGGCACGGGCGAGAGCACGGGCGAGGTGGCGACGCGGCGGAGCTGCGGGGTCTGGGTCGCCCCGGGGGCGGGCTCCGGCCCTGTCCGGGCCGGGGGATCGGCGGCGGGCACGGACGCTGCGGGCACGGACGCTGCGGGCACGGACGCTGCGGGCACGGACGCTGCGGGCACGGACGCGGCGGGCACGGACGCGGCGGGCATGGACGCGGCGGGCATGGGCGCGACGGGCGAC
>JANNOT010000343.1:0-1572 GCA_031399375.1 Paraoceanicella sp. | reverse complement strand
CTTCGACCCCGAACGCGGGCGCGGCTACGTGATGTACCAGCTTTCGGGCGGGGGCTATGGAGGGGGCGCGGGGGGCGACGGATTGTCCAACGGATGCTCTACCATCGGCATCTCCAAGGCCCCGCCGATCGAGATCATGGAGCAGCAGTTCCCCGTGCTCTACCACGCCTATGCCCTGCGCGAGGGGTCCGGGGGCGCGGGCCAGCATCGCGGCGGCTTCGGCGTCGCCTACGAGATCGAGCTCCTGCGCGGCGAGGCGCGGGCGAGCTTCGTCATGGACCACGGCCGGGTCGGCCCCCCCGGCGCGCTCGGCGGCGCGCCCGGGGCGCCCAACACCGTGACGGTCGTGCAGGGCGGGCGGGCGTTCACGCCCCCCCACCTGTCCAAGGCGCAGGACATCCCCCTGACCGCAGGGGACCGCGTCCGGGTCGGCACGCCGGGCGGCGGCGGCTATGGCCCCCCCGCCGCGCGCGACCCCGCGCTGGTGGCCGAGGACGTGGCGCTGGGGCGCTATACCGCGGCCGAGGCGGCGCGGCTCTTCGGCGGGGGATGACGCGCAGGGGTCAGAGGGGCTGTCCCTTGTCCCCGGACGGAAACCGCACGCGGGTCGCGGCATAGGCGGCAATGCCGGCAAAGCCCAGCGCGGCGAGGAGATAGGGCAGCCGCAGCGCCCCGACCTCGCCGAGCGCCGGGGTGGCCCAGGTCACCACCGCCCCACCCGCGAGCGCGCCGAGCGGCATCAACCCCCAGCCGAGGAAGCGGTAGATGCTATTGACGCGCCCCAGGAGCGCGGGCGGGATCATGCGCTGGCGGAACGACACGGTCACGACGTTCCAGAGCAGCCCCGCGAAGGTTTCCAGAAAAAGCGCCGCCCCGGCGAGCACCGGCGTCGGGGCGAGCCAGAGCAGCAGCGGCGGCAGCGGGCAGGCAAGCAGGGCGGCGATCACGCTGCGCTGTGCCCCGAGACGGTGCGCGATCGTCGGGCCGAGCAGCGCGCCCGCGACGCCGCCCGCCGCAGCACAGCTCAGCAGGATGCCGTACCCTGCGGGACCGAGGCCGAGCACCCGCTGCGCATAGAGCACGAGCACCGTCAGCATCATCGTCGCGAGTGCGTTCATCAGTCCCAGGAGAACCGCGAGCCGCAGGATCAGCCGATGGGCGCGCAGCCAGCGGATGCCCTCCCCCATCTCGCGCAGAAACGGCGCACGGACCGTGTCCCGGACCATGGGCGGCAGCACGATCGCCGCGGCGCAGGCAGCCGCCACTGCGAATGCCGCCGCATCGGCGAGAAAGGGCAGCGGCACGGCAAGCGCGATCAGGAGCCCCGCGAGCGGCGGGCCGACGAACGAACCCATTACCTGCTCGATGCTCCAGAGCTGGCCGTTCGCCCGCTCCAGCGCCCCGGACGGGACCAGCGCGGGCAGAAGCGTCTGCGCGGCGTTGTCGCGAAACACCTCTGCCGACCCGAGCGAAAAGGCAAGCACAGCGGCCAGGTGTTCTGGTACGGCCTGCTGATTGCCGCGCTGCTCGTTGCGCCTTCGCTGGTCGACGAGTACGTGATGTCGCAGCTGC
>JANNOT010000304.1:0-7090 GCA_031399375.1 Paraoceanicella sp. | reverse complement strand
GCCGGATTTCGTCCCCCCCCTGGGCCGACTTGAGCGCCGCGGTCAGCTCTGTCGTCGTCTTGACCGAAATAATCATGACTCATCCCTTTCCTGCGCGCACCGGTCACCCGGCGCGGCATCCCACGCGAACCCGAAAAACCTGTACTCTGGGTGTCGCCCCTGAGAAATGATTTACATGTGTCTAGAAGAGATTTCTACCTACCGACAGTTTTTTAGATTTGAAACTTATGTATAAATAAAGTGTGAAGGGTAAATTGAAACATAATTGAGGCACTCAAATTTATATTACATATTTTTACAATATGGAGTAGCCTAATGGGAGATAGACCACTCAGATGCTAAAAGCTGGTCGCATCTGACCACCTCAGGATTGCGTGGGGCTTGTGGAGTGTGTGCGGGTCCAGATCGCAGGAAACTAAGGCCCGCGATCGAGTGCGCGCAATTAACGCCAGATGCTGCGCAGCAGCGAAGACCTCTGGGAGCAGGTTGAGCGTGAAGCCTTGGCGGCGCGACAGCAAGACTACGACATTATGCGCAACTATCTTTGACGCTGCAGAAATGCCGCCTCGTCCTTTGGAAGACTTCGGGCAGGGTGGCAGGTTGCGGAGGCGGTCGCGCCTAGCCAGTACCTCGGAGCGCCGCCGCACCACCTCGACCGGCATCGTGTTGGCTTAGAGCTTGAACATCGCGCCTACTCCCCATCGATCCGCGCCGCCGTCGACACCGCCTGCGTGGCGAACGCCTTGGCACCCGGGATAGCCCGGGCCTGCTTGTGTCAGATGTTGTTATTGCAGAAGCATCGAATGCCGGCGCAGGATTCTGTTCGGGTCATGCCTGCGCCCTCGCGGATCGCTGTGAACTTGGCCGGTGGCATCGCTTCCTGCCGACAGAAATGCTGGTTCACTTGCGCTGCAACCGTATGAAATCGTTGATCGTTCTGAAAGATGCGTGCGGTTCACCAAGTGCATGTAATGATAGAACTTTTCGCCTAATCTTGGCCCCCGGCCCCGGGCACCATCCCCCGACCCCTCACCCCGTCCCGATCCGCGGGAATGTCGCGGCGATCGCCCAGGCGAAGAGAAGGGTGTTGGCGATGGCGGCGGGGACCGGGGTGCCGGTCCGGTGCCTTACCCAGGTGGCGAGTAGCCCGAAAAGGGCAAAGTAAATCAGCATCACCGGCAGGATGATCAGCAGGAAGAAGAGCCGCTCGGGGTCTAGGGCGATGGCGGCGATCAGGCTGGCGAGAAAGGCCGTGCGGCTCGCGATGCCCGCGCCCCGCGGCGCTCCATGTCCTGCCGCGACCCACCCATCGGCGAGAAAATAGGGCAGGAGGGCCGCGGCCAGGGCGAGAAAGAGCGGCGCCCGTGCCTCGGTCAGCGACAGGGACGCGGCGAAGCGGTCGAGCGGCAGGTAGAGGAGCGCCAGCGCATAGCCTGCGACCGCCCCGGCCACGACGAGGGCGCGCAGCGGGGCCCGGATCCGCGGCCGGGGGAGCAGGACCGCGCCCGTGAGCGCCATCAGGGTGCCGTAGACGAGGAACTGCGCCGCAAGGCGGTCGCCCACCAGCACCGGCAGCACGCCGATGTCGAGCCCGTGGAGCAGGAGGGGGGTCGCGATTGCGGGCAGGACGATGGCGGCCGCCTGCGCGACGCTCCACCCCCCCGGGGGCCTGCCGGGCACGAGGCGGGGCAGCGCACGGGCCAGGGGCCAGGCGAGGAGGATCCAGCCCAGCACGACCGCCCCGATGGCCGCGCCCCGCGCCTCGACGGGCGCGTTGGGGGGCGTTGTATGGGAAAGGCTCGCGTCCAGCCAGGCGCGCATCTCGCGCAGCGCCGTTGCGCTGAAGAGCACGCCCACATGCTCGACCGAGGGGGCGAACACAGCCCGTCGCCCCGTTCCCGCGCCGGGATCGCCCACGGTCTCGCCCGCCGGGACATCGCGACCCGCGGCGAGGGCGAGCACGCGCAGCGCCTCGGGCTTCAGCCCCCCCTCCCAGTCCCCGGTGATCACGAGGAGGTTCGGGGGGCCTGCCGCGGTGACCGCGGGCGAGAACATCGAGATCGCCACGGTGGCCGCCACGCCCGGGTCCGCGAGACCCGCGCGCACGACAATGTCCGAGGCCATGGAATGGCCCACCAGCCCCACGCGCTCGGCCCCCGACAGCCCGCGGGCAAAGGCGATCACCCGTCCGAGCTCGGCCAGGAGCCGCGCGGAGGCCCCCGCCTCGGTCGTGATGTCGCCGGTCAGCGGATAGGGATTGCGGCCATGGCCGAGCAGATCGTAGCTGACGGCGATATAGCCCGCATGGGCGAGGGTGATCGCGATGGGGGCCATCAGCGGGCGCGATCCGGCAAAGCCGTGGGCGATCACGATGGCGGGTCCCGCGGGCGCGGCGCGGGGCTTGGCGGGCCGGTGGACCGTGACGGGTGTTCCCGCGACCGACGTCGTTTCGACCGTGATGCCCCGCGTGGCGCCGATTAGGGGGACGAGCCCCGCCAGGAGCAGCGCGAGCCCGACCACGGCCGCCAGAACGCGGGCGATCATGTCCGCGCGTCGTCCGGATCGGATCGCAGACGGGTCCCCCGCTCGGCGCGCAGATCGGCAAGGAACCGCGCGATGGCGGTCCAGGCCGGGGCCTGGATCTCCGGTCGCTCCATCCAGATCTCGTGCCGCGCCCCGGGCAGGCGCAGGAGCGTCGCCCGGGGCGTGCGGGCCATGCGCGCCTCGATCGCCGGGCGGGAGATGACGGTCTCCTGCATGCCGAGCAGCGCAAGCTGGGGCAGGTCCGGGGCGGGGGCGCGGGCGAGGTTCGCCATTTCGGCCAGGGCGGCGGTCAGCCAGCCATAGCTGGCCCCCCCCAGGCCCAGATCGGGATGGGTGGTCAGCTGGCGCTGGAGCCAGGCATAGGTGGCGGGGTCCGAGGTCAGGACGTTGCCGGCGAACGGGTGCTCGACCACATAGGGCCGCGCCCCGCTGCCCGGCGCGCGGCGCAGGCCAAGCCCGACCGCGGTGAACCCCAGGGCGAGCCCGCGGGCGACCGCCCCGACGGTCGCCCCGAAGCCGAGCCCCCACATCGGGCCCGAAAAGACCGCCCCAGCGACGGGCAACCCGTCCAGCAGCGCGCGCAGCCCGATGCAGCCCCCCATCGAATGGGCCAGCAGGACCCGGGGTTCCGGCGCCTCGGCCCATTCGCGCGCGGCGACGACCGCGGCGAGGTCCTGGGCATAATCCGCAAACCGGGCGACATGCCCCAGGCTGGGGTGGGCCGCGAGGCGTGCCGACAGGCCCTGTCCCCGCCAGTCGACGGTGACGGTGCCCCAGCCCAGGGCCAGCAGGGTCGCCATCACGCGTCCGTATTTCTCGGCGTACTCGCCACGGCCCACAAGGAGGAGCGCGGTTCCCCGCGGTCCGTGCGGCCCGGTCACCAGCCGCAGCCGCGTGCCATCCGCCGCGGCGATGAACCGCGCCACGGTCCCGGGGGGCGCATCGGCGACATCGGCGTGAAAGGGCGCGGCGGGTGGGCTGAGATCCATGCTCTGCGAGGGGCTGCGGGCCTTGCGGTCAGCCGAGCAAGGCGCCGAGCTTCATCGCGACACCCATGTCGCCGTCAAGCTTCAGCCGCCCGGTCATGAAGGCCGAGGTGGGATTGACCTCCCCCGCGAGGATGCCCTGGAACGTGTCCACATCCGCGGTCAGGGTGCAGTCGGCATCCGCGTCGTCGGCCGACACGCCGGTTTCGTCGATGCGCACGGCGCCCTCGCCCTCGATCACGAACTTGACCGACGCGGGAAAGCTGGTGCCCCCGATCTTTTCGCGCAGCGCCGCCACGGCGGCTGCGATCACATCGCTCATCCCTGTCGTCTCCCTGATCCGGGGGTCGCGACGCGGCATGTCGCGCATCCCCCCTCGATTTCCGCAGAGCGGGTGCTACTCTAGGCTATATGGAGATGGTGAAGAAGCTTCTCGTTGCCGTGCTGTTGACCCTCGTCGCCGCAGCGGTCGGGGCGCAGGCGGTGCGGCCCACACCGGGCGAGGAGCTCGAGGTGCTGCTCGACCGCATTGCGGACCCCGCGACCGAGGAGCCCGACGCGATAGAGACGCGGATCATGGAGCTTTGGGCGATCTCGGGGTCCGACACCGCGGATTTCCTCCTCCAGCGCGGACAGGCCGCCCTGAACGCCGAGGATTATCCGACGGCGGTCGCGCATTTGAGCGCGCTCATCGACCATGCCCCCGAGTTTGCCGAGGCATGGAACGCTCGGGCCACGGCGTATTTCCTGATGGAGGAATACGCGCTCTCCGTCGCCGATATCGAGGTGGCACTGGCGCTGAACCCGCGGCATTTCGGGGCGCTCGCGGGGCTGGGGATCATCCTCGAGCAATCGGGGCGCGACGCGCAGGCCCTCAGCGCATTTCGCGCGGCCCAGGTCCTGAACCCGCACCGCGAGCAGGTGAACGACGCGGTGACGCGGCTTTCCCCCCGGGTGGACGGCACCGCCCTCTGAGGCTAGAAGCGCGGACGGGTTGGCAGGTCCGCCCCCGCGGGCGGGAAGAGGCTGACGGGCATCTTGGACACAGGCCATCCCCGCGACCGGACCGTGACGGCCGTCCTTGGCCCCACGAATACCGGCAAGACCCACTATGCCATCGAGCGCATGCTCGGCCACCGCACGGGCGTGATAGGCTTGCCGCTGCGCCTGCTCGCGCGCGAGGTCTATGACCGGATCGTCCGGCTGCGCGGGCCGTCGGTCGTGGCGCTCGTGACCGGCGAGGAGCGCATCGTGCCCGCCCGGACCCAATACTGGGTCTGCACGGTCGAGGCGATGCCGCTGGAAATCGGGGCCGACTTTGTCGCGGTGGACGAAATCCAGCTCTGCGCCGATGGCGAGCGGGGGCATGTGTTCACCGACCGGCTCCTGAACGCGCGGGGCTTGCACGAGACGCTGTTCCTCGGCGCCGAGACGATGCGGCCGCGGATCGCGGCCCTGATCCCGGGGGTGCAGACGGTCCGGCGGGACCGGTTCTCGACGCTGACCTGGGCTGGGTCGAAGAAGCTGTCGCGGCTGCCCGAACGCTCGGCCATCGTGGGCTTCTCGGTCGACGAGGTCTATGCGATCGCCGAGCTCCTGCGCCGGCAGAAGGGCGGGGCGGCGGTGGTCATGGGTGCCCTCAGCCCGCGCACCCGCAATGCGCAGGTCGAACTCTACCAGAACGGGGATGTCGACTATCTCGTCGCGACCGATGCGATCGGGATGGGCGTCAATCTTGACGTGCGCCATGTTGCGTTTGCGGGGACGACGAAGTTCGACGGGCACCGCCACCGGCGGCTGACCCCCAACGAGCTTGCCCAGATCGCGGGACGGGCCGGGCGGCACACCGATGACGGCACGTTCGGCGTCACGGGGGACGCGGGCCCGCTTGACGAAGACGTGATCGATGCGATCGAGAACCATCGCTTCGCCCCGATCCAGCGGCTGCAATATCGCAATTCGCGGCTCGAATTCGGCTCCGTTGCCGCCCTGATCGGGTCGCTGGAGGCGCCGCCGCCCCATCCCGACCTGGCCCGCGCGCGCGAGGCGGACGACCTCTCCACCCTGCGCGCGCTCTGGGCTGATCCCGACGTGCAGGCGCGCGCTGCAACTCCTGCCGGGGTTCGGCGTTTATGGGATGTCTGTCAGGTTCCGGATTTCAGGAAGACGTCGCCCGCCGAACATACCCATCTTCTTGGCCGCATTTATCAGTTTCTCAGCGAGGGGGCGGGGTGTATATCCTCCGACTGGCTGGCAGGGCAGGTGGCGCGGATCGATCGGACGGAGGGGGACATCGATGCCCTGTCGCGGCGCCTCGCCTATATCCGCACCTGGACCTACGTGGCGCAGCGCCACGGTTGGGTCGAGGCGGAGGAGAATTGGCGCGGGGAGACCCGTGCGGTAGAGGACCGCCTGTCGGATGCGCTGCATGCGCGGCTGACCCAACGGTTCGTCGACCGGCGTACCAGCGTGCTGATGCGGCGGCTGAAGGAAAGGGAGAACCTGGTGGCGGACGTGAGCGATACCGGGGATGTGACGGTTGAGGGGCACTTCATCGGACGGCTGGAGGGGTTCCAGTTCCGGTTCGACCCATCGGCCAGCGCAGACGAGACGCGTACGCTGCGCAGCGCAAGTCTGTCGGCCCTCCAGACCGAATTCAATCGCCGGGCCGACCGCTTCTACAACGCCCCCGACCCGGAGATCGGCCTGACCGAGCAGGGCGGGCTGATGTGGGGCGAGCATGCGGTCGGGCGCCTGCTGCCCGGGCCCGACATCATGACGCCCGAGGTCCGCGCCTTTGTCGACGAGAACGCGGACCCCGCGGTTGGCGAGCGGGTGGCGCGCCGGCTGACCCACTGGATCAACCGGCGCATCGCGGCGCAGTTCGAGCCGCTGATCGCGCTGCGCGGCGACGAGGCGGTCACCGGGCTTGCGCGCGGCATCGCGTTCCGGCTCGTCGAACAGCTCGGCGTCATCCCGCGCGACGAGATTGCGGGCGACGTCAAGGCGCTCGACCAGGAAGCGCGCGGGATGCTGCGCAAGCATGGCGTGCGCTTCGGCCAGTACACCGTGTTCCAGCAGGCGGTCCTGAAACCCGGGCCGACACAGTTGCGGTTGATCCTGTGGTCGCTCTTTACCGGGCTCGACGAGTTTCCCTCGGCGCCCCCCCCGGGGCTGGTGACCATTCCGGCCGTGCTCGGCGCGCCCCCGGGGTACTATCCGCGCGCGGGTTATCACCTGGCGGGAACCCGGGCGATCCGCATCGACATGCTCGAGCGGCTGGCCGACCAGATCCGCCTGCGCGACACCCGCGGGGGGTTCGAGGCGGCGCCCGAGATGCTGTCGATCACCGGCCTGACGCTGGAGCAGTTCGCCGATATGATGCAGGGGCTGGGCTACCGCGCCGAACGGGGCGAGCGGGCCAAGCAGAAGCTGCGTCCCGCGCCGCGCGAAGACGCAGCGCCCGCGGCGGTTTCGTCCCCACCGGCCGACGGTCCCGTGACGGACGCAGGGGTCGAGGGGCGCTCCGATCCCGAGGCGCCGGGCGCAGGTGACGCTGC
>JANNOT010000300.1:0-8357 GCA_031399375.1 Paraoceanicella sp. | reverse complement strand
GATCGACTGCAGCAGGATGCGGCGCTTTTCGGGATGGAGATGGGGCAGCGCCGAGGCGGCGCAGAAGGACTTCACCCGCCAGCAGATGTCGAGATAGGGCATGCCCGGCTTGACCATGACCATGTCCGCGCCCTCGGCGATGTCGATGGCTGTCTCGCGCAGCGCCTCGGTGCCGTTGCCGGGGTCCATCTGGTAGGTCTTCTTGTCCCCCGTCAGGGCGCCAGACGAGCCGACCGCGTCGCGGAACGGGCCGTAGAAGGCCGAGGCGTATTTTGCGGCGTAGCTCATGATGGCGACGTCGGGGAAGTCGTTCTCCTCCAGCGCACGGCGGATCACGCCGATGCGGCCGTCCATCATGTCCGACGGCCCCAGGATGTCGGCCCCCGCCTCGGCCTGCACCAGCGCCTGGCGCTCGAGCGCGAGCAGCGTCTCGTCGTTCAGCACCACCCCGTCGCGCACCAGCCCGTCATGGCCGTCGGAATTGTAGGGGTCGAGCGCCACGTCGAGCAGGACCCCGATGCCGGGGACCGCGGCCTTGACCGCGCGGGTCGCGCGGCAGACGAGGTTCTCGGGGTTCCACGCCTCCTCCGCCCCAGGCGTCTTTCGCGCAGGATCGGTATAGGGAAAGAGCGCGATGCAGGGGATGCCGAGGGCTGCCGCCGTTTCGGCCGCGCGGACCGCCCGGTCGATGGAAAGCCGCTCGACCCCCGGCATCGCCCCCACGGGCTCGACCACGTCCACACCGTCGCGCACGAAGATGGGCCAGATCAGGTCGGCGGGCGTCACCACCGTCTCGCGCACCAGACGCCGGAGCCAGTCGGCCTGGCGCAGGCGGCGCGGGCGCAGGGCGGGGAACGGGGCGTGGAGGCTACGGCTCATCGTGGCTCTTTCGGCTGGGACAGGCGCCCGTGCTTGCCATGGCGGCGGCCGGGGGGCAAGTGTTGGGCCGCCCCGCCATCGGGGCGATCCGACCCCCTTGTCCGACGCAACGGAGCCGCCGATCCCCGACCTCGCCTCACTCGCGCGCTTTCTCTACCCGGGCACGTTCGACACGCTCTGGTACTGGGTGCTGACGGTCGTGATCTGGTCGGTGACCTGTCACTGGACGCTCGGCGTGCCCCATGACCTGATCGTGCGGGCGGACCGCGGCTCGGCCGAAGCGGCGCGGGCCGTGGATGCGATCGCCGAGGGGCAGGCGATCCGGCTCTGCGCCTTTGCCCCGGCCGCCCCGTGGCTGGTCGGCCTCGCGGGGTTCGGTCTGGCGAGCCTGGCCACGCTCGGGTTCGGGTTCGGAAGCAGCTTTGCCCGCGGGCTCGCGCTGCAGGCGGCACCGCTCGCGCTGGTCGCGGCGCTGAACGCGCGGCTCGCCATCGCGGTCCGGCGCGCGCCGCTCCATGGCGGTCCGCTGCGGGCGGCCCTGAGCGGCCGGCGGTTCTGGAACCAGGTGATCGGGCTCTCGAGCATCCTTGCCGCGGCGACCATCGGCGCATACGAAATCGTCGCGCCCTCGCCCTGGCTGCGCTGAGGGGTTGATCGACGGGGTCCAAACCGCTACGGGGCAGGGCCATGGCCCAACCCCCGCTTTCCCCCGGCCGCGTCCTGGTCAGCGGCGCGCCCGAGGGGTTCGACGCGAAGCTTGTCGCCGATCTCGCCGCACGCGCGAACGGGCCCGTGATCCATGTCGCGCGCGAGGATGCCCGCGTCGCGGCGCTGCGCGAGGCGCTGGCGATCTTCGCCCCCGGCCTGCCCACGTTCAGCTTTCCCGCCTGGGACTGCCTGCCCTATGACCGGATCTCGCCCAACCCCGACATTGCGTCGTCGCGGATGGCGACGCTCGCGGCGCTCGCCCGCGGGTTCGACCGGCCGATGGTGCTGCTGACCACGCTCAACGCGGCAACCCAGTACGTGCCCGCCCGTGCCACGGTCGCGGCGGCGAGCTTCACGGCGAAGGTCGGCGGGCGCATCGACCTGACCGCGCTGACGGGCTATCTGGGCCGCATGGGGTTCAACCGCGCCTCCACTGTCATGGAACCCGGCGACTATGCGGTGCGCGGCGGGATCGTCGACATCTTTCCCCCCGGTGCGAGCGACCCGGTGCGCCTCGATCTTTTCGGTGACGTGCTGGACGGCGCGCGACGATTCGATGCGGGGTCCCAACGCACGATCGAGAAGGTGGACCGCGTCGAGCTGGCCCCGGTTTCCGAGGTCATCCTCGATGATGCCGCCATTGCGCGGTTCCGGCAGGGCTACCGCGAGACGTTCGGCGCCGCGGGGCTTGACGATCCGCTCTACGAGGCGATCAGCGCGGGGCGCAAGCACCAGGGGTTCGAGCACTGGCTTCCGTTCTTTCATGATCGGCTGGAGACCCTGTTCGACTACCTGCCCGCCGCGCCCGTCAGCCTCGACGACAGGCTCGACCCCGCGCGCGACGCGCGCTGGGACACGGTGCGCGACCATTACGAGACGCGCCGCATCGCCCTGGCCGAGCGGCAGGCGGCGGGGACCGTCTACAAGCCCTGTCCGCCCGAGCGGCTCTACCTCGACCATGCCGCCTGGGACCACGCGGTTGCGGGACGGGCCCTGCGGCCGTTCAGCGAACTGCCCCAGCCGACCGGTCCGGGCGTCGTGGACGCAGGCGGGCGGCTTGGCCGCAGCTTCGCGCCAGAGCGGCAGGACCAGGCCCTGTCGCTCTTCGGCGCGCTCGCCCACCACATCGCCGAACGGCGCCGGGTGGGCCGGGTCGTCATTGCGAGCTATTCCGAGGGCTCGCGCGAGCGGATGGGGCATCTGCTCGCCGATGCGGGGGTCACGGGCGCCGTGCCCGCCACGCGGTGGGCGGATCTGACCGACCCCGGGGGCATCGCACTGATGACCTGGGGCCTCGAGCACGGGTTCGAGATCCCCGGGACCACCGTAATCGCCGAGCAGGACGTGCTGGGCGACCGACTGATCCGCGCGGCGCGCAGGAAGCGGCGGGCGGAGAACTTCCTGTCCGAGGTCGCGGCGCTGAGCCCCGGGGACCTCGTGGTCCATGTGGATCACGGGGTGGGGCGGTATCTGGGGCTTCAGACCATCACCGCGCTCGGCGCGCCGCATGAATGCCTCGCGCTCGAGTATGCCAATGCCGACAAGCTCTATCTTCCGGTGGAGAACATCGAGCTCCTGACCCGCTACGGGTCCGAGGAGGGGCAGCTCGACCGTCTGGGCGGCGGGGCGTGGCAGGCCAAGAAGGCCAAGCTCAAGGAGCGTATCCGCGAGATGGCGGAGCGGCTCCTGCGCGTCGCGGCAGAGCGGGTTCTGCGCCGCGGTGAGGTGCTGACCCCCCCCGATGGCGGCCTGTGGGAGGAGTTCTGCGCCCGTTTTCCCTATCAGGAAACCGACGACCAGCTATCGGCCATCGCCGACGTGATGGGCGATCTCGATTCGGGCCGGCCCATGGACCGGCTCGTCTGTGGCGATGTCGGCTTCGGCAAGACCGAGGTGGCGCTGCGCGCCGCCTTCGTCGCCGCCATGTCGGGCGTGCAGGTCGCGGTCATCGCGCCCACCACGCTGCTCGCGCGCCAGCACTTCCGCAGCTTCGCCGACCGGTTCCGCGGCCTGCCGATCCAGGTCCGCCCCCTGTCACGCTTCGTCGGCGTGCGCGAGGCGGCCGAGACGCGCGAAGGACTGGCGAAGGGGACCGTGGACATCGTGGTGGGCACCCATGCGCTGCTGTCCAAACAGATGAAGTTCGCCAATCTCGGTCTGCTGGTGATCGATGAGGAGCAGCATTTCGGCGTCGCCCACAAGGAACGGCTGAAGGAGTTGCGCTCGGACATCCACGTGCTGACCATGACCGCGACGCCGATCCCGCGTACGCTCCAGATGGCGCTGTCGGGCGTGCGGGATCTGTCGCTGATCGCGACGCCCCCGGTGGACCGGCTCGCGATCCGGACCTATGTCTCGCCGTTCGATCCGGTCACGGTCCGCGATGCGCTGCTGCGCGAACGCTTCCGCGGCGGTCAGGCGTTCTATGTCGTTCCCCGCATCGCCGACATGGCCGAGGCCGAGGCGTTCCTGCGCGACCAGGTGCCAGAGGTCAGCGTCATCACCGCCCATGGCCAGATGGCGGCGGGCGAGCTCGACGAGCGGATGAACGCGTTCTACGACGGCAAGTACGACGTGCTGCTGGCGACGACCATCGTGGAATCCGGCCTCGACATCCCCGCCGCCAACACACTGATCGTGGGGCGGGCGGACATGTTCGGGCTCGCGCAACTGTACCAGATCCGCGGGCGGGTCGGGCGGTCCAAGGTGCGCGCCTATGCCTATTTCACCACCGAACCGCGCAAGCCCCTGACGGTCCAGGCGGAAAAGCGGCTGAAGGTGTTGGGATCGCTCGACAGCCTCGGGGCGGGGTTCCAGCTCGCCTCACACGACCTCGACCTGCGCGGCGCAGGTAACCTGCTGGGCGAGGAGCAGTCGGGCCAGGTGCGCGAGGTCGGCTACGAGCTTTACCAGGAGATGCTCGAGGAGGCGATCGCCAAGCTCCGCGCGGGCGAGGGCGGGGCGCCGATGGAGGTCGAGGGGACATGGTCCCCGCAGATCAACCTCGGCATCGCCGTCCTGATCCCCGAGGTCTACGTCCCCGACCTCGACGTCCGCCTCGGCCTCTACCGCCGGCTCGCAACGCTGGAGAAGAAGGTGGAGCTGGAGGGGTTCGCGGCCGAACTGATCGACCGCTTCGGCCCGATCCCGGTCGAGGTGGAAAGCCTGATGCGCGTCGTGCGGATCAAGGCGATGTGCCGCCGGGCCGGGATCGCGCGGCTCGACGCGGGGCCGAAGGGGGCCACGGTCACGTTCCGAGGCGACCGCTACGCCAATCCCGCGGGTCTGGTCGAGTTCCTGTCGGTCCAGGGCGCGGGCGCGCGGGTCCGCGACAACAAGGTGGTCATCCAGCGCGACTGGTCCCTGGACAGCGCCCGGGTCAGGGGCGCCTACGGCGTGGCGCGCGAGCTTGCCGAGCGCGCGCGCCCGGGCGCTCAGGTCCCGGGGGCGCAGGTCACCGCCGCACCGGCCCGGGCCCCGGCGCCACCCGCGCCTGCGACCACGCCCACGGCCCCGCCCAAGCGGCTGGCCAAGCCCGCACCGGTTCAGCTGCGGCGGCGCTAGAACATGATCAGCGCCACGCTGAGCAGCACGAGGATCCCCAGCTCATAGGCCAGGAGCTGGCGATGCTCCCGCCGCAGGGCCAGGACCTGGGCTGACTTGGCATCGTCGCCCGCGGCGGTCACGACCTTGTACTCCGCGTCCTTGATCCGCTCCCGTACGGGCAGGGTGGAGGTGAGGAAGAGCCCGGTGACCAGCATCAGGAAACCCAGGGTGGGGTCCTGGTCGGGCTTGGACAGATCGAAGAGCCCGATGATCGCCATCACCATGCCGATCAGCATCAGGACGAGAAAGCTCAGCGGATGGCGGATCTTGGCGCCGATGCGCCGCCGCGCCTCCTCCTGCGTGACGCGGGCATTTGCGTTCACGATGGGGCAGCGAAAGAGCCGGTAGAGCGACACGGCCGTCCAGACCCCCAGCAGACCGAGGACAATCCACGCCGCAGGGGCAGACCCCGCGCGCTGGAGGATGTCGATGAAGCTGTTCATGCTACCTGACGCCTTTCTCCGATAGATCCGCCGCACTGCATTCGTCGAAGACATCGGCCCAGGTCCTGGCATCCTGCGCCCCGCTCAGCACATAACGCCCGGCCACGACATAGGTTGGGACAGCGGTCACCCGCATCATCCGCGCCTGCGCCAGGGCCGCCTCGACCGCATCCGCCCCGCCATCGCCCGCGAGCGGCGCCGGGTCCACTCCGGCGGCGGTCGCGATAGCGGCGAGAACCTGCGGGTCCGCCAGATCCGCCCCTTGGGTGAAATACGCCCGGAAGAGCGCGTCCACAACCGCCTCCTGCCGCCCCGCGTGCCCGGCGAGGTGGATCAGGCGGTGTGCGTCGCGGGTCTTGGGCACCCGCAGCACCCGATCGAACGCAAGCGGCAGTCCAAGCGCCGCGGCGAGCGTCTCCAGCCGCTCCTGCGACCGGGCGACGCCATCGGCACCGTACTTGGCCTCCAGATACGCGCGCCGGTCGGCACCGGCGCGCGGCATGTCCGGGTTCAGCTCGAAGGGCCGCCAGCGAAGCGCGAGCGCCACGTCCGGCCGCGCCGCACGCGCCCGGTCAAGCTGCCCCTTGCCGATGTAGCACCAGGGGCAGACCGGGTCCGACAGGATGTCGATGCTGAGCATGGGGCGAAGTCTACGCATCGCCCCGCGCTTTGCAACCGTACGCCTATGCGGCCGAACATGCGGTGGACTCCCCGCCGGTTTCCAAGCAATACTTAAGTATGTTTCGCGTTGTTCAGGCTAGCCCTATGTATTCTGCACTCGATAGTTGTGCTGGCTCGATACCACAACCTCTGTTTGGTCAAGTAACGCCATGACACGCGGGGCGGGCGGTCCGCGCATCCGGCGGCTGAGGCGGTTCATCGTGCTCTGCCTGGCGCTGTGGCTGGTGACATCGATCCTGCGCGGCGACACCGGGGCAGGGTGGCTGGTGCTGTCGGGCGGGCTCTGCATCCTCGTCACCCTGCTGGTCGTGGATGTGTTGCGCCGGTACCGCTACGTCTATCTCAGCATGCTCGTCGCGTTCTGCCTGGTGACGATCGGTCAGGGGCCGCTCTTCGCCATGCTCGGGCGCGCCCTGCCCGACAGCACCGAGATCACACGCCTCGGCCTTGCCCTAGCGGTCACAGTGGCGCTGTCGCGCGTGGTCGCGGGTATCGGCTGGCTGGCGGACCGCATCCTGCCCCGTGGCAACTGGGAGGAGCGGGGAAGCGTGCTGGTCCCCCTGACCCGGGCCGAGGTCTGGGACGCCCTCGCGCTCGGAACCGCAGGGCCGCACTGGAACCCGGATGTGGCGCAGATCCTGCGCGATCCACGGGACCCGCGGCGCTTCGACGTGATCTTCCGCAGCCCGGCCCGGACCGTCCGGCGCCTCGCCCTGGTCGAGATCGCACGCGACGAGGGGGTGGTCCAGACCCTCGACACCGATCCCGCCCTCAGCCTCGGCGCGGGCGGGGCATCGGTCCGGCGCTTCACGCTCAGGCTCATACCCCATGGGCGGGGCACGGTGGTAGAGATCGTGCAGGCACTGCGCGACCAGCCCGTGCGCGCCCGCATCCGCCTCTGGCTCGAGGCGGAGGTGGCCGATTACACGCGTGCCTTCCGGCGGCACATGCGGCGCGGCCGGCCGCGGCGCGCGCGGCGGTTCCTGTTCCCGCTCTTCTAGCTCAGAGTGCGGTCCAGCCCCCGTCGACGGAGATCGTGGTCCCGGTGATCTGGTCGGCGGCAGGCGAGCAGAGAAACGCCACGACGCCGCCCATCTGCTCGGTCGTGGCGAACTGCTTGGACGGCTGGCGGTCCAGCAGCACCTCGCGGATCACCGTCTCGCGGTCCATGTTGTACTGCGCCATCGTGTCGGGGATCTGCGCCTCGACCAGGGGCGTCAGGACATACCCGGGGCAGATCGCGTTGCAGGTGATCGGCTCCTCCGCCGTCTCGAGCGCGGTGACCTTGGTGAAGCCCACGACCCCGTGTTTCGCGGCCACATACGCCCCCTTGAAGGGGGAGGCGGTCAGCCCGTGGGCCGAGGCGATGTTGACCACGCGTCCCCAGCCCTGCGCCCGCATATGGGGCAGGGCGGCCGCGGTGGTGTGGAACGTGGACGACAGGTTGATCGCGATCACCGCGTCCCATTTTGCCACGGCAAAATCCTGAATCGGCGCGACATGCTGGATCCCGGCATTGTTCACCAGGATGTCGATCCGCCCGAACATGGCCACGGCCGCCTCGACCAGCGCGCGGCAATCGGGGCCCTTGGACATGTCGGCCTTGATGTAGGCGGCCCTGGTCGCGTGCTCGGCCGCAATCCGGTCGGCCAGGGCGTGGTCCTCCGGCGTGTCGCTGAACGAATTCAGCACGACGATCGCCCCGCGCCGGGCCAATTCCTCGGCCACCCCGAGGCCGATGCCGGAATTCGACCCGGTGATGAGCGCGACCTTGTCCTTAAGGTCCATGGGAACCCTCCTTCGATGTTGCGCGCCCACCTTACGGGGTGCGGTGCAACAGGGCGAGGACCGCGCGGACCTGTCACGAAGAGTTCGCCTACGTCTCGGCAACGCAGGGCGGATGGCAACACCGCCGACGCACATTCCAGGCGGTGTCTCGACCCCGGGAACGGTGCACCGTTCCCATCCCTGTACCGGCCACGGCTGAGACCCAAAAAAAACGCCCTCACAAGGAGGGCGTTGAGTGTTGAGGCAGGTTTC
>JANNOT010000286.1:0-2022 GCA_031399375.1 Paraoceanicella sp. | reverse complement strand
ATCGACATCGCAAGGTTGCCAGTCTGGAAGACGTTGGGGTCGGCCTGGTTGCCACCATTGAATGCATCGCTGGAGGCATAGGTGGTGTTGGGGATGAAGTGGCTCGTCCAATAGCCATCATGCAGCCACTTGGTGGCCTCGCGCCAGCTATCGGGTACGGTCACAGTGCCAGTTTCCCCATCATAGTAGGTGGATTCTGGTTGAATGTCTGTCCACATCAGACGCAGACGAGCAAACTGGAAGTTGAGGCCGAACTGCTCAATCTGGGTGGTTCATGAGCACCGCGTTTGGTCGTTGCCGCATGCGTAGCGGTCCCGTTTCTGACGGGTGCGGGCGGCGCTGAGTTTGGAGTATCTGGAGGGTTTCGGGGCTCGGGTTCGGACGGCGGCGTCGTCGCCGCGCGCGTCACGGCGCTCGGGCGGCGGTGGCGGCGAGCATGTGCGTGATGACGGTTGCGTTCGGCGTGGCGTTCGGGAACGAGACGCGGATGCGGGTCTTGAGCGTGTCGATCCGGGCGGCGATTTTCAGGATGGCTGCGCGGATGGTCTCGAACGTGGCCACGCGCCAGCGGGATTTCCGCGGCGCGGCGGCGCGCAGGTCGAGCATGAGCCAATAGGCGGCGGTGTGCACGAGCAGCCTGAACTGGTTGGCTTCCCAGAGATGGCAGGACGTGCGGCCGGAGGCGAGATGGCGCTTGTGCTCCTTGATCATGTTCTCCATGCGCCCGCGGGCGCAGTAGAGCTTCTCGTAGAGATGTCTGGCCCTTCCGCCGGGGATGTTGGTGACGAGAAACCGGGCGTCGACGCCGACGCCGCGTCTGGCCTCGATGCGGGCGATGACGCGGCGCTCGCTGCGCCAGCTGCGCGCGGCGTACTGCGTCTGGAAGAAACGACGGAGGCAGTCCTTGTCATGCAGGGCGCGCCGGGTGGCGACGTCCTCCGTCCAGGGCGCGGCGATCGCCTTGAGGCGCGCATTGGCGGGGAGCCCGAAGACGTAGGAGCAGCCCCTGTCCTCCAGCGCGTCCATGACCTCGGGCGTGCCGTAATGACCGTCGCCGCGGACCATGATCGCCACGCGCGGCCAGTTGGCGCGGATGCGGCGGATGACGTGACGCAACACGGCGGCGGCTTCCTCGCCGGATGGACGCTTGCCGGGGCGCAGGATCGCGGCGACGGGTTTCTGCGTTCCGGCCTCGAAGATCAGGATCGGCTGGAAGCAGGTGTCGCCGGCATGGGTGCTGAACAGCGAGAGCTGCTGGGCGCCATGGGCGAGATCGACCGTATCGTCGATGTCGAGCACGATCTCGGCGGGCACGCGGGCGTAGCTGTCGCAGAAGGCGTCGATCATCCGGAGCCCCATGCGCGCCAGCATCCGCCAGGTCGCCGCGTTCTCCAGCCGCGAGAGCGTCGGCTGCGAGGCGAGACCGATGCGCGCGTCCGGGCGCTTGTCGCAGGCGATCTTCAGCGCCGGGTCGTGGCGCAGCGCATCGAGGTCGTCGCAGTCCTCGTGGCCGCAGGCGATGGCGACCATGCGCGCCTGGATCATCGACGCGTACGAATGGACCACCCGCGCCGGATCGCGCCTGTCGGCGATGCAGGCGGCCAGCAGCGCGCTCAGCCCCCTCCGGCGCCCCGCCTCGCGCAAAAACAGAGCGCCGCCATTCGAAGAGACCGCCCCGCCGTCGAACCGCGCGTGCAGATCAAGGCCATCGACGGGTGACAGACCGGGCAGGAGCGGGGTATCGTCGGACATGGCGGGCCGGGAACTCGGTCAGGATCGCGGTGAAGACGTCTGGAAGCCAATTCATACACGTTTCGAAAAGATTACACCACGCCCGCCAGCCCGTTCGCCACCCGTGATGAATAATCCGGGTTAAGACTTGCCCTCGTGCGGACAAACCCGACCCGCCCCCTCAGACCCCCTCGACGCTCGCAAAACTTTCGAACTCCGGATGCCCGAGATACCACGGCTTGTTCTCTCCCACGCCGCGATGGGCGGCCCGGAACTGTTCGGACGTGGTCC
>JANNOT010000242.1:0-9367 GCA_031399375.1 Paraoceanicella sp. | reverse complement strand
CGCACGCCGACCGCGGTGAAACCGAGGCGCAGGTACATGGCCCGCGCGCGCTCGTTGCTGTCGCGCACTTCGAGCCAGAGTTCGCCCGCGTGGTACACCTACCTGGTGGGCGGCGACCATCTCTACGACCGCACCGACATTGCCGTGCTGCAGCAGGGCCGCACGGCGCGGGGTATCGATGCTGGGCGGTGGCGGACGGGGCCTCGTCGGCCCCCAGCCGCAGCCCGTCCCAGCGCCACAGATCCCCCTCGGGCGACACGAGCCTCTGGCCCGGGCGCAGCGCGACCTGCAAGCGGTCCCCCGCATCGCGCGGCGCGACGAAGATCTGCGAAAGCCGCCGCGCCAGCGCGCCGGGCGCCGACACCTGCGGCGCGAGCGGCTCGGACCCCGCGGGGCCTGGGGCGTCGGGCAGCGGTGCGGCAAGCATCGCCCAGCCGGTCCCCGTATCGGCCAGGGGCGCGCGCAGGTCCTCGCCCAGCGCCGCGCCCAGCGCCGCCTCGAATCCCGGCGCAACGCGAACGGCATCGAGGATGCCCGGCCTCCTGCCCCGCGCCCCGGCAAGCAGGCGGTCGAGCCCCGCCGCCTCGGCCCGCAGGGCAGCCACCTCGCCGTCGGCCACGGACAGGGCATCGCGCCGCGCCGCCTCCGCGATTTCGGCCCGGGCGCGGGCGGCCTCGGCCGCGGTCAGCCGGGCCTCGGCCGCCTCGACCGCCGCCTGCGCCACCGCCTGCGCAGCACCGGCCGCCGCACGCTGCGTTGCGGCCGCATCCCGCGCGGGTCCGATCGCGGCATGGGCCGCCGCGGCCGCGTCCCGCTCGCGCATCACGCGCGCCACAGCCGCTGCCGTCTCGTCCCGCCGCCGGGTCAACGCCTGATGGCGTGCCTTGAGCCGCGCGGCATCCTCGGCGAGCCGGTCGAACGCGGCCTCGGCGTCGGCGAGCACCGCGCCCGCCGCCCGCGCCGCGTCCTTGAGCTGTGCGAGCCGCGCCTCGTGCCCCTCGTCGGCCTTGGCGAGCGCGCCCGTCTCCCATGTCAGACGTTCCAGTGTCTCTGCCGCGTCCCGGGTCAGCGTTTCCTCGCGCGCCCGGTCGCGCAAAAGGGCGGCGCATGCGGACCGCGTGGTCTCTATCGCCGCGGCAGCGCGGTGTTCGGCGGCGGCAAGGGCCTCTGCCTCGACCAGCACGCGCTGGAGGATCGCACCCGCCACGGCCTCGGCCTCGCGCAGGGGTGTCAGGTCCGCCTCGGCCGCCTCGCGCGCCCGTGCGGATGCGAGCACCTCCGCCTCGGCGCGGCCTGCCGCGCGCATCGCGGCATCCACGGCCTGCGCGGCCAGTCCCGCCTCGTCGGACGCCCCCTGCCAGGACAGCAGCAGAAGCAACCCCTCGGCCCGGCGCAGGTCGGCGGCGATCTCGCGGTAGCGCGCCGCCTGCTTGACCTGTCGGGCGAGCGCCACCCGCTGCTGGTCGAGCGCGTCGAGCACATCGGCCACGCGGGCGAGGTTCGCCTCGGTCCCCGACAGCTTCAGCTCTGCCTCGTGCCGCCGGGCGTAGAGGCCGGAGATCCCCGCCGCCTCCTCGAGGATCCGGCGTCGCGCCTTCGGCCGCGCGGCGATCAGCTCGGCGATCTGGCCCTGGCGCACCAGCGCGGGGGAATGGGCGCCGGTCGAGGCATCGGCGAAGAGCATCTGGATGTCGCGCGCCCGTGCCTCGCGCCCGCCGACGCGAAAGACCGAGCCTGCATCGCGCGTGATCCGCCGCGTCACCTCGATCTGGTCGGTCGTGTTGAAGGCGGGCGGGGCGCGGCGCGCGGCATTGTCGAGCGTCAGCGTCACCTCTGCCGCGCCCTTGGCCGGGCGCGTCGCAGCCCCGGCAAAGATCACGTCCTCCATCCCCTCGCCCCGCATGGCCGAGGCGCGGTTCTCGCCCATCACCCAGCGGATCGCCTCGAGCAGGTTGGACTTGCCGCAGCCATTGGGCCCGACGACCCCGGTCAGGCCGGGCGCGATGGCGATCTCCGTGGGGTCCACGAAGCTCTTGAAGCCGCTGAGGCGAAGGCGGGTGAGCTGCACTGGGATCCGATTCCGTGATACGCTGAACAAGAGTCGCGCCGCCGGGGTCCTGTGACAACGTCTGCCGACCGCCCGTGGTGGGACAGACAGGGAATATCCACAAGATATTGCGGCCCTGCCCCGCGCGCGCCACCGTCGTATTCGCGCTTGACCGCGACCCCCTCCCGCCGTCAGATGGGGGTGCAAGGTTCCCCGCCAGAGGCTCAGCCTTCGGGGATGAAATGGGAATGCGGTAAGGGATCACCCAATCGGGGCCCGAAGCCGCAGCCGCCCCCGCGACTGTAAGCGGCGAGCGCGCGTCCGGGACAGCCACTGGCCGCGAGGCTGGGAAGGTGGACGCAGCGTGACGACCCGCGAGCCAGGAGACCAGCCCTGCATCGGAAACCCCAGCCCCGTCGGGTGGACGGGAAGGAGACACATGATGCTGCAGATTGCACACCAGGGCCGTCGTGCCGACACCGACCTCATCGGCGTCGCGCTCGCCTTGATCGTCGGAGCGGTGCTGTTGTTCGGGGCAGGCTTTGCCCAGTCCGACACGCTGCATGGCGCGACCCACGACACCCGTCACGTGACGGGGTTCCCCTGCCACTGAGATGATCCGCAGGATTTTCGCCAGCGCCTTGGTCGCTGGCCTGGCTGCGGGCGCCGTCGCGTCCGTGCTCCAGAACGCATTCGTCGTGCCCGTCCTCCTGGTGGCCGAGCGCTACGAGACAGGCGCGCTCGTGCACCCCGCCTACGCGCCGCGCGACCCCGTCGCAGCGGCGGATGCAGGACATGCCCATGCGGAAGGGAGCGCGCCCCATGACCACGGGGCGGGCACTTCGGATGGGGGCGCATCGGACGGGGGCGCGTCGGACGGGATGGCCCGCCTCGCCATGACCGCCGCGACCGAGCTCGTCGCCTTCAGCGCATTCGGTCTCTTCCTGGTGGCAGGCTTTGCCTTGGCCGCCCGGGCGGGGATCCGCATCGGTGCGGCCGAGGGGATTGCCTGGGGCCTTGCGGGCTTTGTCGCGGTCCAGCTTGCCCCCGGCGCGAGCCTTGCGCCCGAGCTTCCGGGCAGTTCCGCCGCCCCACTCGGGCCGCGGCAGGTCTGGTGGGTGATCTGCGTGGCCGCCACCGCCGCGGGGCTTGCCACCCTCGCCTTTGCCCGCGGCCCCGTGCGGGCGGCGGGGCTCGCCCTCTTGGCATTTCCGCACCTCCTGGGCGCCCCCGGACCCACGGCCTATGGCGGGGTCGCGCCACCCGAGCTTGCGGCGCTCTTTGCCAGCCGCAGTCTTGCCATCGGTGCCGTCTGCTGGGCGGTGCTCGGCTATGTCGCCGCCCTGATCTGGGTGCGCGAGGCGCCCGCCACAGCCCGGCCCGGGCTGGCCTGACAGATCGGATGCCCAGATGACCGCAACCGCGCCACCGCGCCGCCCGTCCCCCATTCCCGCGACCATCGTCACGGGATTTCTGGGCGCGGGAAAGACCACCCTGATCCGTGCGATGCTGCGCCAGGCCGAGGGCCAGCGGATCGCGCTGATCATCAACGAATTCGGCGAGCTCAACATCGATGGCGAGACGCTGCGCACCTGCGCCGCTGAGGGTTGCGCCACGACCCAGATCGTGGAGCTCTCGAACGGCTGCATCTGCTGCACCGTGGCGGATGACTTCCTGCCGACGCTGGCAGCGATCCTCGATCGCAGCCCCGCGCCGGACCATATCGTGATCGAGACCTCGGGCCTTGCCCTGCCCCAGCCCCTGGTGCGGGCGTTCGGCTGGCCCGGGGTTCGGGGGCGGGTGACGGTGGACGGCGTCGTGACCGTGGTGGATGCGGCAGCGCTCGCCGCCGGGCGGTTCGCGCCCGACGAGGCGGCCCTGGCGGCGCAGCGCGCGGGTGACCCCGGCCTGGATCACGACACGCCGATCGCGGAGCTGTTCGAGGATCAGCTCGCCTGCGCCGATCTCGTGGTCCTGACAAAAACCGATCTGCTCGCCCCGCCCGCCGCAGCCAAGGCGGCGGCCAGGGTCGAGGCGGCACTGCGACCCGGTGTGCGTGTCGTGCGGGCCGAGCGCGGACAGGTCCCGCTGGCCATCCTGCTCGGCCAGGGCGCGGGGGCGGAGGACGACCTCGCGCGGCGACCCTCGCAGCACGAGGCCGGGGGCGAGGATCACGACCACGAGGAGTTCGAGAGCTTCACGCTCGACCTGCCCGAGATCACCGATCCGGCCAGCTTCGCTGCCCGGGTCGGGGCGACCATCCGCGGCCATGACATCCTGCGGCTGAAGGGCTTCGCGGCCGTGGCGGGGCGCCCGATGCGCCTCGCCCTCCAGGCCGTGGGGCCACGGGTCGAAACCTTCTTCGACCGCCCCTTCGCCGCGGGCGAGGTGCGGACCACGCGGCTGGTGGTGATCGGCGAGACGGGGCTCGACCGCGCGGCGATCGCGGCAGCACTCGCCGCATGACCGTGACGGTCGAGCCGCGCCACCCGCTTCACCCCGACGCGCTCGCCATGATCGCGGGGTCGGAGGCGGAGCTTGCCGCGATCTACCGGCCCGAGCTGCGCTATGCGTTCTCGCCCCAGCAGCTCGTGGATGCCGCGGTTGCGTTCCGCGTCGCCTACCGCGACCGCGTGCCCGTTGGCTGTGGCGGGATGGCGGCCTGCGCGGGATATGGCGAGCTGAAGCGGATGTACGTCATCCCCGAGGCCCGCGGCACCGGCGTGGCTCCCGCCCTGATTGCGGCGCTGGAGGCCGAGGCGCGGGCGCAGGGCCTGCCGCTGATGCGGCTCGAGACCGGCTCGGCGAGCCCGGCCGCGATCCGGCTCTACGGGCGCGAGGGCTACGTGCTGCGCCCCCCCTTCGGGGAGTATGTCAAGAACGGGTCGAGCGTGTTCATGGAAAAGCGGCTCTGATGCATCTGCTCGCCGCGCAGGCGGGTGCGATCGAGGACGGCAGTGCCGCGATCGACCTGCGCCAGACGCCCGCCGAGGTCGTGGTGATCTCGGCCGCCGACACAGAGATCGCGGCGCTCGCCCAGGCGCGCGAGGCGCTGGGGGACAGGGCGCCGGGGCTGCGGCTCGCCCGGCTCCAGCACCTCCAGCACCCGGCCTCGGTCGATCTGCATCTCGACACCTGCGCGACGGGGGCGCGGCTGGTCGTGGCGCGGGTGCTGGGCGGGGTCGGGTACTGGCGCTACGGGCTGGAGCAATATGCCATCCGGCTCGCCGCGGCCGGGGTGGCGTTTGCGGCCCTGCCGGGCGACGACCGCCCAGATGCGGAACTCGCCCGCTACGGCACCGTCCCGGCGCAGGATGCCGCCCGCCTCCATGCCTGGCTGATCGAGGGGGGGCCGCAGAACGCGTCCGCGTTCCTCCTCCACGCCCGGGCACTGGCCCGGGGCGAGGTGTCCGAGGCAGACCCCCCCCGCGCGCTCCTGCGGGCGGGGGTCTACTGGCCGGGGGCGGGCGCGACCGACCTGCCCGCGATCCGCGCCGCCTGGGGCGGGGCGGGGGGGATCGTGCCCATCGTCTTCTACCGCGCGCTCCTCGAAGGGGCGGGGCTCGCGCCCATCGACCGAATGGTCGCGGCCCTGCTGCGCCGGGGGCTGCGGCCGCTGCCGATTTTCGTCGCCTCGCTCAAGGACCCGCTATCGGCCGCGACGCTCGCCGCCGTGCTGGCCGACGCCCCCCCGGCGGCGATCCTGAACACCACGAGCTTTGCCGCAGGCTCGCCCGACGGGGCCGGGGCGCCCGATCCGCTGGCCGCGGCCGACGTGCCGGTGATCCAGGCGATCCTGTCGGGCGGGACCGAGGCGGCGTGGGCGTCGGGCATGGCAGGGCTCGGGCCGCGGGACATCGCGATGAACGTGGCGCTGCCCGAGGTGGACGGGCGGATCCTCTCGCGCGCCATCAGCTTCAAGGACGCGGCCTTCTTCGACGACGCTACCCAGTGCGCCATCGCCACCTACCGCGCCCAGGGCGACCGGATCGACCACGTGGCGGACCTGACCGCAGCGTGGGTCGCGCTGCGCACCGCAGCACCGCGGGCGCGCAAGGTGGCGCTGGTGCTCGCGAACTATCCCAACCGGGATGGGCGGGTGGCGAACGGGGTCGGCCTCGATACCCCCGCCTCGGTGGTGGTCGCCCTGGGGCTGCTGGCAGCGGCGGGCTACCACCTGCGGGATGCGCCCGCGGACGGCGCCGCGCTGATGGACCGCCTGCTGGCCGGTCCCACCAATGCCGACCCGGGGCGCCCGGGCGGGGTGCACCTGAGCGCCGCGCGCTACGCCGACGCCGATGGCCGCCTGCCCCATGCCCTGCGTAGGGCCATGCAGGACCGGTGGGGCGGGCCGGAGGCGGACCCGTTCTGGACCGGCGACGGCTTCGCGCTCGCCATCCACGAATTCGGCAATGCCTGTGTCGGGATCCAGCCCGCACGCGGCTACAACATCGACCCCAAGGCGACCTATCACGCCCCCGACCTGGTGCCGCCGCACAACTATGTCGCGTTCTACGCGTGGCTCCGCGGGCCGTTCCGCGCGCAGGCCGTGGTCCACATGGGCAAGCATGGCACGCTCGAATGGCTGCCGGGCAAGGGTGTGGCGCTCTCGGCCGACTGCTGGCCCGAGGCGGTGCTCGGCCCCCTTCCCCATCTCTACCCGTTCATCGTGAACGACCCCGGCGAGGGGACCCAGGCCAAGCGCCGGGCGCAGGCTGTGATCCTGGACCACCTCACCCCGCCCCTGACGCGCGCCGAAAGCTACGGGCCGCTCGCCACGCTCGAGGGGCTGCTCGACGAATATGCCGAGGCGCAGGCGGTCGATCCGCGCCGCCGGGCGCATCTGGCGGGCGAGATCCGCAGCCTGTCGGCCGCGACGGGGATCGAGACGGATGCGGGGATCGCCGGGCTGGCCGAGGGAGAGGCGCTCCTGCGGCTCGACGCCTGGCTCTGCGACCTGAAGGAGGCGCAGATCCGCGACGGCCTGCATGTGTTTGGCGAAAGCCCAGCGGGCGCACAGGCCCGCGACCTTACCCTGGCCCTCGTCCGCCTGCCGCGGGGCGAACGCGCCGGGCTGACCCGGGCCCTCGCGGCCGATCTCGGCCTGGGCGGGTTTGACCCGCTGGCGGGCGACCTCGCCGCGCCCTGGACCGGACCGCGACCCGACGCGCTCGCGACCCTTCCCGGCATCTGGCGCACCGCGGGCGACACGGTCGAGCGGCTGGAGACGCTGGCCGCAGCGCTCCTCGACGGGATCTCGCCGGGCGACTGGCCGCGGACCCGCGCGGTGCTGGAGGAGGTCGAGGCGGTGATCCGCCCCGCCATCGCCGCCTGCGGCCCGGCCGAGGGCGCGGCCCTGCTCGGCGCGCTCGACGGTCGCAGGATCGCCCCCGGCCCCTCCGGCGCGCCGTCGCGCGGGCGGCCCGACGTGCTGCCCACCGGACGCAACTTCTATTCCGTGGACACCCGCGCGGTCCCGACGCCCGCGGCCTGGACGCTCGGCTGGCGTTCGGCCACCCTGCTGGTGGAGCGGCACCTGGCCGAGGAGGGAGACTGGCCGCGCGCCCTGCTCATCACCGCCTGGGGCACGGCCACCATGCGCACCGGGGGCGACGACATCGCCCAAGCGCTCGCGCTCATGGGCGTGCGTCCCACCTGGGACGGGGCGAGCCGCCGGGTGACGGGGTTCGAGATCCTGCCGCTGTCCGTGCTGGACCGGCCGCGGGTCGATGTCACCCTGCGCGTCTCGGGCTTTTTTCGTGACGCGTTCCCGGGCCTGATCGACCTGATGGACAGCGCCGCCCGTGCCGTGATGGCCCTGGACGAGGCGGCGGGGGACAACCCCGCCGCCGCCCGCTTCCGGGCCGAGGGGGGCGACCGCGCGGCGGGGTTCCGGGTGTTCGGCTCGAAGCCCGGTGCCTATGGCGCGGGGCTCCAGGCCCTGATCGACGAGCGGATCTGGACCGATCGCGCCGATCTCGCGGCTGCCTATCTCGACTGGGGCGGCTACGCCTATGGCGACGGGGCGGCCGGGGCCCCGGCCCGCGACCGGCTCGCCGCGCGCCTCGGCGCCGTGGACGGCGTGGTCCAGAACCAGGACAACCGCGAGCACGACATCCTCGACAGCGACGATTACTACCAGTTCGAGGGCGGGGCGGCGGCGGCCGTGGCGACCCTTCAGGGCCGCGAACGCCCGTTCTGGCACGCCGATCATTCGCGCCCCGAGCGCCCGGTGATCCGGACCCTGGCCGAGGAGGTCGCGCGCGTCATGCGCAGCCGCGTCGTGAACCCCAAATGGATCGCGGGTGTCAGGCGCCACGGCTACAAGGGGGCGTTCGAGATCGCGGCGACGGTCGATTACCTCTTCGCCTTCGCCGCCACCACCCGGGCCGTGCCGAGCCACCATTTCGACCTGGTGGAGGCCGCGTTCCTGGCCGACGAGGACACGCGCGCCTTCATCGCCGACGCAAATCCCGCCGCCCTGCGCGAGATCGCCCGGCGGCTTGACGAGGCGATGGCGCGCGGGCTCTGGCAGCCACGGTCCAACACCGCGCGCGCCCGCCTTGCCGCTACCCTTTCTTGACCGATCCCGCAACGGCGCGCAGCCGGTCAGCCAGCGCCGTCTCGATGCCCAGGAGCCTGCCGACCGCCACGGCCGCCCCCAGAACCGTTGCGGCGGTCGCGCCCAGCTCCCAGCCATTTTCGAGCACGCCCCGTCCCAGGGCGGCCCAGGTCTCGGGCGGGGCGCGGAAGGTCGCGGGGTAAAGCTCGCCCAGTGCCAGCCCCGCCATGACGGCGAGCGGAAGCGGCATCATCGCCCAGTAGGTGCGCGCCACCCGCGTCCTCGGGCGTCCCGCCAGCCGGTCGATGGCGACGAAAAGCGCAAGCCCCGTGGCAAGATCGAGGTTCGTCACCACCCGGCCCAGCAGCGCCACGCCGCCCAGCCATCCCGCGATCAGCGCCATAACCCCGCCCACGATGCTCAGCGCCGCGGCGACGATGCCCACATGGTCGGGCCAGTCCCCGCCGAGCCGGTCGATCCAGCCCAGGACCGAGCGGGCCGGGGGCCGGGCATGGAGCTCCAGCGCCCAGGTCCCGTCGGGATCGAGCACCCAGGTCGGACGTTCGATGACCCGCGGCTCCGTCTCGCCCGGCAGGCGCAGCGCCGTTGCCGCGACGATCCCCGGGTCGGGCAGCGGGGCCTCGGCCAGGACCTGCGGCGGGGTTCCGCCTCCCAGCACCCGCACGCGCACGCCGCTCCCCATCGTTCGCCCCCCGCCGCTTTGACAATCGCCCCCTGCCTAGCGCAGTCTCTGCGCC